>JAFKKW010000324.1 GCA_017304275.1 Hyphomicrobiales bacterium
GCTCCTCCTCGCCATCCTCCCGGCGCTTCTCGAAACTGTCGAGATCGACCGCGTATTTCTCGAAGGCGATGATCTGCGTCGGCTCCGTCATCCCGCCGTTGCGGCGCAGGATATGGCCCTGCATCATGAACAGGTACGTCTCGCCCTTGTCCTCGACGATGATGCCCTTGTCGGCCAGGTACGACTGCACCTCGTTGTCCTTGCGCGCGTCGTGCATGACGAGGCCGTGCAGCGTCCCGTCGAGCGATCGCTCCCGGATGTGAAACGTCAGCCCTTTTTCCGGCGTGGAGAAGCGCCCCGGCTGGATCACCTGCGTGAGCAGGTCCGTGCGCACCTGCACCACGATTTCCCGAAGCTGGCGATAGCTCCACGGCGCCGCGAGGTGATTGACGAACGAGACGAACATCATCAGCAGCGCCGCCAGCAGCACGACGGGCTTCGTGATCGTCCACGCCGTCGCGCCGGACGCCGTGAGCACGATGATCTCGCTGTCGCTGTTGAGCCGGTTGAGCGTGTGGATGGTGGTGATCAGCAGGGCGAACGGCGCGATCACGGCGACGAAGCTCGGAATGCCGAGCGTGGTCATCTTGATCAGCGTCAGCGCGCTTTGCCCGTCGCTCGTGACGACGTTGAGCTCGCGCAGCGCCAGCGAGATCCAGACGATGCCCGTCAGTGACAGCAGCACGAGCAGGAGCGCCCCGGTGGTCTGCCGGAAGACATATCGCGAGAAGATCGTCATGAGACGCCGGTCACGCTCGAAATCCGGATCCCGGCCGCCCACCGGGCCATACAGCCGCACGGGGGCGAGCCCCCCGGCGCGTGCCCGCGAGGCCTTGCCACGGTTTGGCGGAGCGGCGACACGACTCGAGACCCCCTGTTCAGTTACCGTCTCGTTCCACGTCAGGATGGCGGAATTTCGACTGTTCTCCAAGCGTCTAGCCGCTTTGCGCGGCCGACCCGGACGCCCGCGCGGCCGGCTGCGGCGACGGCGGACTGCCTCGTTAATCCCCCCGCCGAGATTTAGCCCGCCATGGCTTGCACTTCGCCGCTGAGAGGCTAATTTCCACAGCGAAGATCGAAAAGCATCCCGCCTCATCCGAGCATGGCCGCGGCACCCGCCGTAGACGCCGTGCCGCAGCGCTGCATCCATCGTCAACCGCCGCCAGGCACGCCGCTGTCAATCCCACGTCCCTCGAGGAGCACCAGCAAGAGAATGACCACTCCGCTCGAAATCCTGTTCGCCCGGCTCGATGCCGCGCATGAAGCCACCTGCGCCGTGCTCGTCGGCAACGACCTGGCACTGTCGCCGACCGTCCAGTCGCTGAACAGCCGCAGCGGCGGCCAGCTCGTCAAGGCCGCCGAGGCCGCCGCCTTCAAGGGCAAGCAGAAGACGTCGATCGAGATCCTGGCCCCGCAGAAGCTGGACGTGCAGCGCCTCCTGTTGATCGGCGCCGGCAAGGCGGCCGACCAGGAGGAAAGCGATTGGGCCGCGCTCGGCGGCTACACCCTCGGCCAGATCACGGCGCGCAAGGTCGCGGAGGCGAGCCTCGTCGCGGAGATCGCGGGCGGCGACACGAAACCCGAGACCGTCGCTGCGAACCTCGCCTTCGGCGCGCTGCTGCGCCACTATGCGTTCCGGAAATACCTGACCAAGAAGAACGGGGACGAGGGCGCTGCCGCCAACGGCGCGCAGAAGCCCGTCGCCGATCGCCTGACGAAGCTCGTCGTGCATTGCGCCGATCCCCAGAAGGCGAAAGCAGCCTTCGAGGCCAAGC
>JAFKKW010000325.1 GCA_017304275.1 Hyphomicrobiales bacterium
CCATCACAGAGGCTTGAGGCCGGAATATGGAAACACAGGCGCGTTACACCCTGGTCGGATCCTTTGTGCTTGCGGTGATCCTTGCGGCCTTTGCGTTCGTCTACTGGATGCAGAACACCGGCGGCCTGACCGATCGCCAGCTTTATCAGGTGCGCTTCCAGAGTTCGATCTCGGGTCTTCTCAAGGGCTCGAGCGTGCTCTTCAACGGCATCCGCGTCGGCGAGGTGACGGACATCACGCTCTCCGCCGATGCTCCGAAGGACGTCCTGGTGACGATCGCCGTCGACAAGTCGGCGCCCGTGCGGTCGGACACGGTCGTCAACGTCGACTTCCAGGGCCTGACCGGAGCACCCGTCATCGAGCTGTCGGGCGGCGCGCCGGGAGCAGCGGCTATTGCCGCAACCTCCGACCATGCCATTCCGCTCCTGACCGCGAGCCCCGAGAGCACGCAGAGCCTCACGCAGTCCGCCCGCGCCACGTTGAACCGCCTCGACAAGGTCATCGACGACAACAGCGCGGCGCTTCACGACGCCATTACGGGCATCAGCACGTTCGCCGGCGTGCTCTCGCGCAACTCCGACCGCATCGACGGCATCCTCGCCGGGCTCGAGCGCTTTGCCGGCGGCGCCAAGACCAAGCCGGGCATCTACCGTTTGACCGCGCTCACGAAATCCGTCTGCACCGAAGCCTCGCGGCCGCAGCTTGTCGTGCCGGAGCCTGCGTCACCCATGGCCTTCAATTCCGACAAGGTGGTCATCCTCGGCGACCCGCCCGAAACCTCGCCGTTCGAGAAGGCGCAGTTCACCGACAATGTGCCCGCCGTCGTGCAGTCGAAGATCATCGAGAGCGTCGAGAGCGCCGGATGCTTCGCCGCCGTCACCCGTCCGCTCGACAGCATCGATCAGAGCGACCAGCTCCAGACCGATATCCGCCAGTTCGCCATCGTCATGACGCCGGCGCCGACCGCAAACGTCGAGATCTCCATCAAGTTCGTGACCGCAAGCGGAAAGATCACCGGCTCGCGCGACTTCAAGCAAAGCGTGCCGCTGGCGACCGTCGATGCGCCGGGCGCTGTTGCCGCTCTGGACAGTGCGTTCGGCAAGGTGCTGGCCGATGCCGTCCCCTGGGTTTCGAAACTGCCGGTGGAGGGAGAACCCGCGAAGGAGAAGGAGCACACCAAGGCGAAGGGCGACGATGACATCCCCGAGCCGGAGATGCCCGAGGCGCCGCCTGCTCCGTAACCCGCGCCAAGCGGCCCACCGGCCCTGAGCCGGGAGCGCCAATCTTTTGCGCCTTCGGCGGCTCATCCGCTGGATTCCCGCTCTGCGCTCGGCTGACGCCTCGCTTGGCGGGAATGACGAAGCGCCTACTAACGGCCCGTCAGAAACGGTCCTTGCGAACGTCGACCTTGAGGAAACCCGTCGCGTACGCGATCAGCGCCAGCACGATCGCAAGCGGGATCGCAACCATCATCACCATGGCGAACGTCATCGCGAGACCGAGCAGCAGCGCGATCCCGACCAGCGCCACGAGCGCCACCACGAGATAGCCGACACCGGTTGCAAGCCACCGCCGCCAGCCCTTGAGTTCGGTCGTCTGGCCATGGCGGTCGATGACGATCACCGTCTCTTCGCGCTCTGGATTCATGTTCCTCTCCGAACTGGCCCCCGACCGGGCGACGCCCCCTTATATAAGGTAGCGGCATCCAATATTCGAGCCGCGCCGCCAGGATTTGCATACCCGCTCCCGCTTCCGGCTAGAGTGAAGCCG
>JAFKKW010000351.1 GCA_017304275.1 Hyphomicrobiales bacterium
AGCGTATCGGCCGGCTCGGCCAGATGGGCGATGTCGTCAACGTCAAGGACGGCTATGCCCGCAACTTCCTCCTGCCCCAGAAGAAGGCCCTGCGCGCCACCAAGGACAACCTCGCCCAGTTCGAGACCCAGCGCGCGCAGCTCGAGGCCAACAACCTCGAGCTCAAGAAGGAAGCCGAGGCGGTGGCCGGGAAACTGGCGGGCAAGGTGTTCGCCGCCATCCGCTCCGCCGGCGACACGGGCCAGCTCTACGGCTCGGTGTCGACGCGCGACATCGCCGACGCCGTCACGGAGGGCGGCTTCACCATCGACCGGCGCCAGGTGGTGCTCGAGCGCCCGATCAAGACGCTCGGGCTGCACGAGATCAAAGTCCAGCTCCACCCCGAGGTGATCGTCGGCGTGACCCTCAACGTGGCGCGCTCGGAGGAAGAAGCCGAGAAGCAGGCGCGCGGCGAGGACGTCACCGTGATCAAGGACGAGGCGATCGAGCTCGAGACCTTCAACCCGGATTCCGTCTTCGAGGACGGCGCGGCTCCGGCGGAGGATGCAGAGGGCGACGACAAGGCGGAGTAAGGTCCGCTTTCAGCAATCTGCCCTACTTCGGCAGATCTTGGTTACGGCGGTGTAAAGCGCAAGCTTTCGCCGCCGTTTTGCGTTCGGGGATCTCGCAATCGCGTGCGCGCGTTCCTATGGTTCAGTGGAGGGGGACACGGAACTTGTGCCCCGGATGGGCACGACATCGAGGTGTGCCCATGCTCAAACCGCTTTCGCTGATGTTCTCGACCATCCTCCGCGAGGGCGACCTGACCGTCGTCGATCCGGACGGCAAGCCGCATCGCTTCGGCGACGGCAACGGTCCGCCGGTGCGCATCGAGATCGGGGACCGGGGTCTCGAATGGCACCTCCTGCTCGATCCCGAGATGGCGGCGGGCGAAGGCTACATGACCGGCCGGCTGCGCGTCACGCAGGGCAACGTCTACGATTTCATCGCGCTCACGATGGTCAATCTCGCGAGCCGGCCGCTCCCCGCCTACGCACAGGTGTTGGCGACGGTGCGCAACTGGCTGCGTCCGCTGGCGCAGTTCAACCCCGCCCGGCGCTCGAAGCGCAACGTGCGCCACCACTACGACATCGATCCGCGGATCTACGATCTCTTCCTCGATCCCGACCGGCAATACTCGTGCGCCTTCTTCGCGACGCCCGGCGTGAGCCTCGCCGACGCGCAGGCCGCCAAGAAGCGGCATATCGCGGCCAAGCTCGACCTCAAGCCCGGCAGTCGCGTGCTCGACATCGGCAGCGGCTGGGGCGGCCTTGCGCTTTATCTCGCGCGCACGACCGGGGCCGACGTGACGGGCATCACGCTCTCAGAAGAGCAGATCAAGATCGCGCACGAGCGGGCCCGGACCGAGGCTCCCGAGCGTCCACCGCGGTTCGAGCTCTGGGACTACCGCGCCGTCGAGGGACCGTTCGACCGCATCGTGTCGGTCGGCATGTTCGAGCATGTGGGGCTGCCGCACTACGGCACCTTCTTTGCGACCGTCGCGCGGCTGCTCGCCCCGGGCGGCACGGCGCTGCTGCACACCATCGGGCGCACGGACCGGCCGGCGGGGACCAACCCGTTCATCAAGCGCTACATCTTCCCCGGCGGCTACATCCCGGCGCTGTCCGAGATCATGAAAGCGGTGGAAGCGTCTGGCCTCATCGTCTCGGATGTCGAGGTGCTGCGGCTGCATTACGCCGAGACGCTGCGTGCATGGCGGCGGCGCTTCCTCGCCAATCGCCCGGCGGCGGTGGCGATCGCGGGCGAGGACTTCTGCCGCATGTGGGAATTCTATCTCGCCGGCTCCGAAGCCGCGTTCCGGTTCCAGAATTTCGTGGTGTTCCAGGTGCAGCTCATTCGCAAGATCGACACGCTGCCGATGACTCGCGACTACATGGCGGAAACCGAGCGGGCGCTGCCGCTCGCGCGTCCCGACGGCGACCGGCCGCAAGGCATCGCCGCGGCGCGGTGACTTGGCGCAGGGCTCCATCTTGTCGTCATCCTGGCGTCATGGCGGAGCCATGCTTCGCATGGACGCGAGCGTCATCGAGCGAGACCAGGAAACCAGCGTAAGAGTTGCCGAAGGCGCAAAAGATCTGAGGCGATAGGAGTCGTGCGCTGGATTCCCGCTCTGCGCGCGGGTCGTGCCGAAGGCACGCCTCCGGCGTGACCGCTCCGCTTGGCGGGAACGACGGGAGCGGCCTCGTCAACGTATCTGGACTCCGGCCTGCGCCGGAGTGACGTTTGTCGTGGGATATGGCTACCTCGGAACCATGCTTCGCAGGGACGGGCCAGCATCCAGACACGCCCGTTAGGCCATGACAGTCGGATGGCGGGCGACTTTTGGGTTGTAGCGACCTGGGCGAATGGCTGTGCGATTCGCCGCACGCAAGGCGCAAGTTTTGCGCATGTGGGTAACGGGGGGAAGCTGGCGGGCGGCTCCTACGACTCGGGGCCGTGAGCTAGGGTGCGTCCCATGACACAAGCCGCCCTCCTCCAGACCGACAAGCTCCGCGAAGCGGCGAATGCCGCCGAGCCCGTGCAATTCCGCGAAGCGCCCCACAACATCGAAGCGGAGCAGGCGCTGCTCGGTGCCATCCTCATCAACAACGAGGCGATGGACCGGGTGTCGGCGTTCCTCGAGCCGCTGCACTTCTTCGATCCCTTGCACGGCCAGATCTACGAGGTCGCCGGCAAGATGATCCAGGCCGGCAAGCAGGCGACGCCGATCACGCTCAAGACCTTCTTCGATGCGGCGGAGCCGATCGACGCGCATCTCACCGTGCCGCAGTATCTCGGGCGCCTCGCCGCCAATGCGGCGACGATCATCAATGCCGAGGATTACGGGCGCACGATCTACGATCTGGCCGTGCGCCGGAACCTCATCGTGCTCGGCGAGGACATGGTCAACTCGGCCTACGACGCGCCGATCGACTTCCCGCCCGAGAGCCAGATCCAGGAAGCGGAGACGCGCCTCTACGACCTCGCCGAGCGCGGCAAGTACGGCCAGGGCTTCATGAGCTTCGGCAACGCTCTGACGCACGCCATCGACATGGCGGCCGCCGCCTACGAGCGCGACGGACATCTCTCAGGCCTCTCGACCGGACTCACCGATCTCGACAATCGGATGGGCGGCCTGCAGGCCTCCGACCTCATCATCCTCGCCGGCCGGCCCTCGATGGGCAAGACGGCGCTGGTCACCAACATCGCCTACAACATCGCCAAGGCGTACCGCTCGGAGAAGCAGCCGGACGGCACCGATAAGACAGTGGACGGCGGACGCGTCGGGTTCTTCTCGCTTGAAATGAGCGCCGAGCAGCTTGCAACGCGTATCCTCTCCGAACAGTCGGAGATCGCCTCGGAGCGAATTCGCCGCGGCATGATCAACGAGGACGAGTTCCGCAAGCTCTCCGCCGTCGCCAAGGACATGAGCGTGGCGCCGCTCTATATCGACCAGACGGGCGGCATCTCGATCGCGCAACTCGCGGCGCGGGCGCGCAAGCTCAAGCGCCAGAAGGGCCTGGACCTTCTCATCGTCGACTATCTGCAGCTCCTCTCCGGCTCCTCCAAGCGAGGCGACAACCGCGTGCAGGAAATCACGGAAATCACCACCGGTCTCAAGGCCTTGGCCAAAGAGCTCGCGGTGCCGATCATCGCCCTCTCGCAGCTCTCGCGACAGGTCGAGCAGCGCGAGGACAAGCGGCCCCAGCTCTCGGACCTGCGCGAATCCGGCTCCATCGAGCAGGACGCCGACGTTGTCATGTTCGTGTTCCGTGAGGAATACTACGTGGAGCGGCAGAAGCCGCGCGAAGGCACCGCGGAGTTCAACGATTGGCAGACGCAGATGATGGCGGTCAGCGGCAAGGCCGAGGTGATCATCGGCAAGCAGCGTCACGGTCCCGTGGGCACCGTGCAGCTCGCGTTCGAGAGCCAGTTCACGCGCTTCGGCAACCTGGCGCGCGAATTCCAGCTTCCCGAGCGCTACGAGTGAGCACCGGCCTTTGGGTCGGAGGCGCCCCGTGCGAGGGATCGCGGCGTGCCTCCTTCACACGTATCTGGATCCCGGCCTGCGCCGGGATGACGGAGTGGATGGGCGGACGTCCTCCCACGTTCAACGTCACCTCGACGAAGGTCAGGGTCCAAACACGCAAGGGACCTGGCTCCCCGACGTTCGGGGCGGTTGATGCCGCTGCCGGGATGACGGCTTGGATGGGCACCCGTCCTCCCACGGTCAACGTCACGCCGACGAAGGCCGGGATCCAGACACGCAAGGCGCCGGGCTGCCCAAGGTTCGAGGCGGTCCATGCCGCATAACCTGCCGCCCGACGCGACGGGGCTGATCACCATCGATCTCGATGCCGTGCAGGCGAACTGGCGCGCGCTTGCCGCGCTCGTCGCGCCGGCCGCGTGCGGCGCCGTGGTCAAGGCGGATGCCTACGGGCTCGGCGCCGCGCCGTTGCTGCTGGCCGCCGGCGTGGCGCCGGTCCTTTCGAGCCTCGCGGAGGTCGAGGAATGGGCGTGCGAGGCGTTCCGCGTCGGGCGTGCGGTTCCAGCTGCGCTGCAGATCGACAGCGGTCTCAACCGGCTCGGGCTTTCCGCCGCCGAGGTGAAGGCGCTCGCCGCAAAGCCGGAGGTGCTCGCTGCGCTCGACCTGCGTCTGGTGATGAGCCATCTCGCGTGCGCCGACGATCCGTCGGACCCGCACAACGCCAAGCAGCGCGCGGCCTTCAACCGGCGCCGTGCGATGCTTCCGCCCGTGCCGGCCAGCCTTGCCGCCTCGGACGGGCTGATGCTGGGCCCGCCTTATCATTTCGACCTGGTGCGGCCGGGGTATGCGCTCTACGGCGGGCAGGCGTTTCGTGGCGGTGCGACGCCGGTCTCGCCGGTGGTGACGGTGCAGGCTCGCATCCTGCAGATCCGCACGCTGAAGGCCGGTGAGAGCGTCGGCTATTCCGCAACCTGGGTTGCGAAGCGGCCGAGCCGGATCGCCATCGTCTCGGCGGGCTACGCGGACGGCATGGCGCGGGCGCTCAGCGCAGCGTCGGGCAAGAAGGGCGCCTCGGTGATGGTCGCCGGCCAGCGGGCGCCGATCGTCGGGCGCGTCTCCATGGACCTGATCACCGTCGACGTCACCGACGTCACCGGCGAGCTCCGGCGCGGCGAGCTCGTGACGCTGATCGGGCCGGAGCTGCCCATCGAGGCCATGGGCCGTGCGGCGGGGACCATCGGCTACGAGGTGCTGACGCGGCTCGGTCCGCGGTTCGTGCGGCGGCATACCGGCGGAGGCCGGATCTGATGAGCAAGGCCGCAAAGTCGAGCTTCGTCTGCCAGAGCTGCGGGGCGGTGTCGGCGCGCTGGGCGGGCAAGTGCGCCTCGTGCGGCGACTGGAACACGATCGTCGAGGAGGTGACGGCGGCGCCGCCACCCGGCTCGGGCCTCGCGCGCGCCACGAAAGGCCGCGCCCTCGCGCTCGAAAGTCTGGCGGGGGCTTCGGAAGAGGCGCCGCGCTTCTCGACCGGCATGCCCGAGCTCGATCGCGTCACCGGCGGCGGCATCGTGCCGGGGTCCGTGCTGCTGATCGCGGGCGAGCCGGGGATCGGTAAATCGACGCTGCTCCTGCAGCTCGCCGCCGCGCTGGCCAAGGCCGGGCGCCGCGCCATCTATTTCTCGGGCGAGGAGGCGGCGGCGCAGGTGCGGCTGCGGGCCGCGCGGCTCGGGCTCGGCGATGCGCCGGTCGCGCTGGCGGCGGAGACCAGCCTCACCAACATCCTGGCGACGCTGGCCGAGGAGAAGCGGGCCGACCTCGTCGTCATCGATTCCATCCAGACGCTGTGGACGGATGCGCTGGAGGCGGCGCCCGGATCCGTCAGCCAGGTGCGGGCGGCGACGCAATCACTCGTCCGTTACGCGAAATCGGCGGGCCCGGCGCTGCTGCTGGTCGGTCACGTGACGAAGGACGGGCAGATCGCGGGGCCGAAAGCGGTCGAGCATGTGGTCGATACCGTGCTCTCGTTCGAGGGCGACCGCGGTCACACGTATCGCATCCTGCGCGCGACCAAGAACCGGTTCGGGGCGACCGACGAGATCGGCGTGTTCGAGATGGCGGAGACGGGATTGCGCGAGGTCGCCAACCCGTCGGAGCTGTTCCTCGGCGAGCGTGACACGAACGCGCCCGGCACGGCCGTGTTCGCGGGCATGGAGGGGACGCGGCCGATCCTGGTCGAGATCCAGGCCCTCGTCGCGCCGTCGGGGCTCGGCGTGCCGCGCCGCGCCGTGGTCGGCTGGGAGCAGAGCCGGCTCGCGATGCTGATCGCCGTCCTCGAAGCACGCTGCGGGGTCTCGTTCGCGCATCACGACGTCTATCTCAACGTCGCGGGCGGGCTGCGCATCGTGGAGCCGGCGGCAGACCTTGCGGCGGCGGCGGCGCTGCTCGCCTCGCTCTCGAACCAGACCCTCGACCCCAAGCAGATCCATTTCGGGGAGATCTCGCTTTCGGGTGCCGTGCGCGCCTCGCCCCACATGGGGCTCAGGCTCAAGGAGGCGGCCAAGCTCGGCTTCACCAGCGCCGTCATTCCGGCAGGCGGGGAGCTGCCCAAGGAGCTTCAGGGCGCGCGCGCCAAGCTGAAGCTCCGGCGCATTTCCCATCTCAAGGATCTTGCGGCAGGGCTCGCCCCGTGCCACTGAACACGCGGGGACAACACGAAGCACGCCAGCTAGCTTTGCCAGAGGAGCCGAGGGCATGATCGGGCCGCTGACCTATCTCGACGCCGCGGTGCTCGCGGTCTGCTTCATCTCCGCGCTGCTCGCCATGTACCGCGGGCTCACGCGCGAGCTGCTGTCCATCCTGTCGTGGATCGCGGCGGCTGGCGCGACGCTCTATTTCGTATTGAATTACAAGAAGGTGGCCGAGGACATGGCGGCCCAGATGGGCACCCAGGTGGCGGTCGCCCAGATCGCCATCGGCGCCGTCATCTTCCTGATCGTGCTCATCATCGTGCATCTGATCACGGCAAGGATCTCGGACGTGATCCTCGATTCCAGCGTCGGCATGATCGACCGGATCCTGGGTTTCCTGTTCGGTCTCGCCCGCGGCTTCCTGCTGGTCGTCATTCCCTATATGTTCTACGCCTCGTTCGTTCCAGACGAGCAGAACCACCTGCCGTGGGTGCGGGATGGCCTGTCGACACCCTATATCCGCGACACGGGGCACGTGATCCGAGGCATCCTGGAGACCTACATGCCGACGTCGCTGTCGCCGGCGCCGGCCGCTCCGGACGCGCCGCCTGCGCAGTGACGGCAAAGGTAAATATGCGAGTTGCAGCAGCCCGCATGCGCCTTTCGTACAATAGCAGGTTACAGATCCGCGACAGTTGCAACAAAGCTCTTTAACGGCTCGGCGATTGGCATATATTCCGCGCAGGCAACGGCCGGGAGGCACCCTTCCCTCGGGTGGCGCGTGCGGTAAGCGTCCGTTGCATCGGGCCGGCGATCAATCGGCTGGCGCTAAACAGTTGCGGCGGATGCTTTAGCGGGAGGCAGCCATGGCGCACGATCACGCACCCGGTGCCGGGTGCGATACGTTTCCGGATTTCGGCCTGTCCAAGATGGGCGACGACAGACTCCGCGAGGAATGCGGGGTCTTCGGTGTTTTTGGGCACCCCGAAGCGGCGGCGATCACGGCCCTCGGGTTGCACGCGCTCCAGCACCGCGGCCAGGAAGCGGCCGGCATCGTCAGCTATGACGGCAAGTTCCACTCCGAACGACGGCTCGGTCTCGTCGGCGACAATTTCAACGAGGCGGACGTCATCCATCGCCTCAAAGGCGCGATGGCGATCGGGCACAACCGCTACTCCACCACCGGCGAGCCTGCCCTCAAGAACGTGCAGCCGCTTTACGCAGATATCGACACCGGCGGCTTCGCCGTCGCGCACAACGGCAACCTCACTAACGCGCTGACGATCCGCCAGGAGCTCATCAACTCCGGCGCAATCTTCCCCTCCACCTCGGACACCGAGGTCATCCTTCACCTGCTCTCGCGCTCCAAGAAGCGGCGCATGGTCGAGCGCTTCGTGGAAGCCATCCGCCAGATCGAAGGCGCCTGGGCGCTGGTCGGCCTCACCAACGACATGATGCTCGGCGCGCGTGATCCCGTCGGCATCCGTCCGCTCGTCATCGGCCGTCTCGGCGACGCCTACGTGCTGGCGTCCGAGACCTGTGCGCTCGATATCGTCGGCGCGGAGTTCGTGCGCGAGGTCGAGAACGGCGAGGTGGTCGTCATCACGGCCGAGGGGCTCGAGAGCCACCGTCCGTTCCCGCGCCGGCCGGCACGGCCCTGCATCTTCGAGTACATCTACTTCTCGCGTCCCGACAGCGTGATCGGCGGGCGCTCGGTCTACGACGTGCGCCAGCAGATGGGCGTGCAGCTTGCCCGCGAGGCGCCGGCCGACGCCGACGTCATCGTGCCGATCCCCGATTCGGGCGTACCGGCCGCGATCGGCTACGCCCGCGAATCCGGCGTGCCGTTCGAGCTCGGCATCATCCGCAACCACTATGTGGGCCGTACCTTCATCGAGCCCGAGCAGCGCATCCGCCAGCTCGGCGTGAAGCTCAAGCATTCGGCGAACGCGGGCGTCATCCGCGGCAAGCGCATCGTGCTCATCGACGACAGCGTCGTGCGCGGCACCACGTCGAAGAAGATCGTGCAGCTCATGTACGAAGCGGGCGCGCGCGAGGTACATATGCGCATCTCATCGCCCCCGATCACGCATTCCGACTATTACGGCATCGACACGCCGAGCAAGACGGCCCTGCTCGCCGCCAACTACGATATCGAGGGCATGCGCGCCTTCATGGGCGCGGACAGCCTGGCGTTCCTGTCGGTGGACGGCATCTACCGGGCCGTGGGCTATGACGGGCGCGACGACATCAGCCCGCAGTTCACGGACCATTGCTTCACGGGCGAGTACCCGACGGAGCTGACGGACCAGAACGGCCAAGCCGGCACGCGTCAGCTCTCGCTCCTGGCCGAGGTGGGGTAGCCCTTCCCTCTGCTATCCAGGGGCCTGCTCCATTGCATCGTCGCCGATGCGGATGCGCGTCTGGATCCCGGCCTGCGCCGGGATGACGTCTGAATTTTGGGAAGGCGGATTCCATATAGCTGACGTCACACCGGCGAAGGCTGGTGTCTAGATACGCCGGCACTATCAGCAGGACGACTGCACGCGGACAAGGTCTGACTTGCATATAATCCTCATCCGCTTGCCTCTTGGAAACTAAGAGGCGGAGAATGACTTTCTTTGCGGGCGTCCCCGCGGTTACACTGTCATCTCCCAAGAGCCAGAACAGGCCCGTATGGCATCCCCTTCCCGCTTCAAGGATCGTATCGCTCTCGTCACCGGCGCATCGCGCGGGCTCGGACGCGCGTTTGCGATCGCGCTCGCCCGCGAGGGCGCCCACGTCGTCATCTGCGCACGAAGCGCAGGCGCGCTCGAGGAGGTGGACGACGAGATCCGCGCCACCGGCGGGCACGCGACGATCCTCAAGCTCGATCTGCGCGCGCAGGATCGCATCGATCAACTCGGCCCGGTGCTGTTCCAGCGCTGGGGCAAGATCGACATCCTGGTGGCGGCCGGTGGCATCCTCGGCCCGCTGTCGCCGCTGGCGCATGTGGCGGCCGACGCCTGGCAGAGCGTGCTCGACATCAATCTCTCCGCCAACTGGCGGCTGATCCGCACGCTCGATCCGCTGCTCAAGCGGTCGGACGCCGGGCGGGCGCTGTTCGTCACGGCGGGGGCCGCTTCGGGCGACCTTGCCTACTGGGGGCCGTATGCGGTCTCGAAGGCGGGCCTCGAAGCGCTTGCCAAGAGCTACGCGCAGGAACTCGTCAATACGAACGTGCGCGTTTCGCTGCTCGATCCGGGACCGATGCGCACGAACCTGCGCGCCAAAGCATTTCCGGGCGAGGACAAGAACAAGCTCGTCGAGCCCGAGGCCGTCGCTGCGTTCGCGCTGCCGCTTCTGCTTCCCTCGTCGCGCGAGAACGGCACGCTCGTCCGCTACCATGCGGATGCCGCGATCCCGGCCGCCCCCCTCGCCGCCAGCAACGACGTCTGAGTCTAACGTCGTCAACTCTCCGACCTACAAACTCCATGGCCGGGCCTGACCCGGCCATCCAGGGGTCACAAGCTCAAGCGTCGAATAGACTGCCCCTGGATGGGCGCCTCAAGGGCGGCCATGGAGTGGTGGGATGAGGCCGCGTTCCGCTCTCCTTCGGGGAAAAAGGATGCGAGCTCAAACCTCGATGACCATGTTGTCGTAGGCGGGCTCGACGTGGGCCGGCAACTCGCGCTTCAGCGCATCATAGTCGAGATCGCCGGTCATGTGGGTCAGCACGGCGCGTTTCGCCTTGAGCTTGATGACGTGCTCGAGCGCTTCCTTGACCGAGAAGTGGCTCGGATGGGACGTGTAGCGCAAGGCGTCGACGATCCAGAGATCGAGGTTGCCGAACAGCGGCAAGGAATCGAGCGGCAGCGCCGACACGTCCGGCGAGTAGGCCACGTTGCCGAAGCGGAACGCCAGGCTCTCGATGTCGCCGTGGAGCTGCTTGATCGGCAGTGCGTCGATCGGGCCGCCCGCGCCGTCGATGCGGATCGGCTCGCCGGGCGTCAGGCGTTCGGCGGACAGGATCGGCGGATAGGTGGAGCCCGGCGGCTGCACGAAGCAATAGGCGAAGCGGCCGACGATGCTCGACTGGGTCATGGCATCGAAGTAGCAGGGCACGCGCTTCTTCATGGCGTAGGCGACCATGCGCAGGTCGTCGATGCCGTGCGTGTGGTCGGCGTGGTCGTGCGTGAAGAGCACCGCGTCGAGGGCTTCGGCGCGTACGGATAGCAAC
>JAFKKW010000352.1 GCA_017304275.1 Hyphomicrobiales bacterium
AGCTTATTGGCGCATCGCCAGTGTAGTCGAGCAGCGTCTCAAGCGTCTCATGGAACAGCGGCAGCCAGTGCTCCTGCCCCGCGTACTGCCGCCCGGCGCTCACCGCCTCGTAAAGCGGATCGTCGCCGGTCGCGCCGCCGAACAGCTCCACATACCGCGAGCGGAAGCGAGCCGTTGCGCTCTCGCCGAAGGCGACCTCCGACACCGGCATGAGCACGAGCTTGCGCAGCGCCTTGGCGGTGCGCTGCGTCTCGGCGTCGAACGCCTTCACGCTTTCCAGCGTGTCTCCGAAGAAATCCAGCCGCACCGGGTTCTGCCGGCCCGGCGGGAAGAGATCGAGGATGCCGCCGCGTACCGCATACTCGCCAGGCTCCATCACCGTGCCGGTCCGCGTATAGCCCGCCAGCGCCAGCCGCTGCACGAGCCGGTTGAGATCGACCCGCTGCCCCGCCGCGAGGCTCTTCATGGCGTTGCGGATGAAGGCCCGCGGCGGCACGCGCTGCAGGATCGCATTGACGGTGGTGAGCACGACTGCCGGCTCGCTGCGGCTCGCCAGCGCAAGCCGCGACAGCGCCGTGACGCGCTTGGCGACGATCTCCGCGTTGGGGCTGACGCGGTCGTAGGGAACCGTATCCCAGGCAGGAAACGGCACCACGCGCACTTTTGGTGCGAAAAAGCGGAGCTGCCCTTCGAGTGCCTCGAGGCGCCGGTCGTCGCGCGCCACGTGCACGATCAATCCGGCACGCGGGCCGTCCGCCGCCTCCTCGACCAGACGTGCGAGCACGAGCGCGTCGAGCCCCTCCGGCACGCCCGTGAAGATCAGATCCGCTCGCTCGCTCATGGTCTCAGTCACAATCCTGGAATTCAAAACCTATAGATGCGGCCCTGGGTCCCGGATAAGGCTCCGGCTGACGCCTCCGCCTTTCCGGGATGACAACCTGAGTGTCTCGCTCCATCTGTCATCCCGGCCAAGCGACGGCGCAAGCCGGAGCGCCGAGCCGGGACCCAGGGCCGCGCGCTCGACCCACCCTCAACCGAGACCATGAAAGTTGCGGATATCCGCCACCATGTCGGCGAACACCGGATCGGCGACCGCCGACGGCCCGAGCAGCCAGGACTGGATCTCGGGATCGGTGACCGCCAGAAAGCGCTCGAACAGCGCGAGATCGGCCGCCGCCATGCCCGGCAGCCGCGCCTCCGCAAAGCGCCCGACCAGGAGATCGAGTTCCTTGGTGCCCCGGTGCCCCGCGCGCCACGCGGCGCGCCGGCGCCGGATCTCGATATCCTCGCTCATGACAAGAAAACCGGTTTGGAGTTGCCGGGCAGCGCTTTGCTTCGCCCGTCGTCAGGTGTCATATAACGCCCTCTCCGGGGCCTGTCAGCCCGCGGAGACGGCAATCGCCATTCCCGCGTCGCCGCAGGCCGGATTCCGGCCCTTCCGAATGTGCAACAGCGGTCCCAGCCGGACGATATGCGGCCCAATGAGCTTTCTCCCCTGTTCGCGTCGGCGGACGTCCTGAAGGGCGTCGGTCCCCACGCCTCGACCCTGCTCAAGAAGGCCCTGCGCCTGCCCGCCGGCGTGACCCAGCCCCGCGTCATCGACCTGCTCTGGCATCTGCCGACCGGCGTCATCGACCGCCGTGCCGAGCCCACCGTCGTCGCCGCCATCCCCGGCACCATCGCCACCCTCAAGGTGCGCATCCTGAAGCACAAGGCGCCCCCGCGCGGCAACACCAAGGCCCCCTACAAGGTCTCGACCGAGGACGAGACCGGCCGCCTCGACCTCGTCTTCTTCCGCGCCGAGCGCTCCTTCGTCGAGCGCCAGCTCCCCGTCGGCGAGGAACGCTACGTCTCCGGCCGCGTCGAGCGCTACGGCGAGACGCTGCAGATGGCGCACCCCGATTACATCGTCGCTCCCGAGGCGCGCGGCGACCTGCCGTTGCTGGAGCCGGTCTACCCGATGACGGCGGGCCTCTCCGGCAAGGTGCTGCTCAAGGCAGAACGCCAGGCCCTCGAGCGCGTACCGGCGCTTGCCGAATGGCAGGAGCCTGCCTGGCTGAAGGAACGCGGCTGGCCGGCGTTTCACGACGCCCTCCGCCGGCTTCATCACCCCGACGACGCGGCCGACGTCTCGGCCGGAAGCGCACCACTGCAGCGCCTCGCCTATGACGAGTTGCTCGCCAACCAGCTTGCGCTGGCGATCGTGCGCGAGGGCTTCAAGGCCCAGCGCGGCCGGCCGGTGAAAGGCGACGGACGCTTGCGCGAGCGCATCGTTGCCGCGCTTCCCTTCGCGCTCACCAACTCGCAACGCACCGCCTTGCAGGAGATCGAAGCCGACATGGGCGCGCCGCGTCGCATGCTGCGCCTGCTGCAGGGGGACGTCGGCTCCGGCAAGACCGTCGTCGCGCTGCTTGCCATGACAGCCGCCGTCGAAGCCGGTGCCCAGGCCGCACTGATGGCCCCGACCGAGGTGCTCGCGCGCCAGCACGCCGAAACCATTGCCCCGCTGGCCGATGCCGCCGGCCTCACCATCGCGCTCCTCACCGGCCGCGAGAAAGGCCGCGCCCGCGACGAGATCCTGGCTCGCCTCGCATCGGGCGAGATCGACATCCTGATCGGCACCCACGCGCTCTTTCAGGATGATGTCGTCTTTCGTGACCTCGCCTTCGCCGTCATCGACGAGCAGCACCGCTTCGGCGTCCACCAGCGCCTCGCCTTGCAGACCAAAGGCGGTGACGGCGGCGCCAACATGCTGGTGATGACCGCGACCCCCATCCCGCGTACGCTGCTGATGACGCACTACGGCGATCTTGAGGTCTCGAAGCTCACCGAGAAGCCCGCCGGCCGCAAACCGATCGTGACGAAGCAGATCTCGACCAGTCTCATCGAGAAGCTGATCGCCCGCATCAAGGCGCAGCTCGCCGAGGGCGCACAGGTCTATTGGGTCTGCCCGCTGATCGAAAGCTCCGACGTCTCGGACCTCGCCGCAGCAGAAGAGCGCCACGCGCACCTGACGCAGGTGTTGGGCGGCGGCGTCGGCCTCCTGCACGGCGGCATGAACGCGGCCGCCAAGGACGCCACCATGGCGTCGTTCGCCGACGGCAATCTCAAGGTGCTCGTCGCAACCACCGTCATCGAGGTCGGCGTCAACGTCCCCAACGCCAACATCATGGTCATCGAGCATGCCGAGCGCTTCGGCCTCGCCCAGCTCCACCAGCTTCGCGGACGCGTCGGCCGCGGCAGCCGCGAGAGCTTCTGCATGCTGCTCCACGCCGAGCCCCTGACGAAGACCGCGCAGGAGCGCCTGGCCATGATGGAGGAGACCGAGGACGGCTTCCTGATCGCCGAGAAGGACCTCGAATTGCGCGGCGGCGGCGAGGTCTTGGGCGCGCGCCAGAGCGGAGATGCCGAGTTCCGTGTCGCGGGCGGCGCCAATTACGCCGAGCTTCTGTCCGCCGCCCACGACGACGCCCGCCTGATCATGGGCGCGGACCCTCACCTCACGACCGATCGCGGCCAGGCGCTGCGCCGCCTGCTTTATCTCTTCGAGTGCGACGAAGCCATCCGCCTCTTCCGCGCGGCGTAAGCGGCGGTAATGATCAAAGCCCCGTCCCCGCGGGCGGCGCAACGGGCCGCTTCGTCTCCGTTCTGATTCCGCGCTCGGCGAGTTGCTTCAGCCGCGCCTCGTAGTCCGGCACCACGATGCCGGCCGACATCACGATCTTGGCCGCGTCCTCGACGCTCATCTTGAGGAATGTCACGTCGCGCCGCGGGATGAAGCAGATGAAGCCGGTCGGCGGCACGATGCCCGTCGGCATGAAGACCGTCAGCAGCTCCTCCTCTCCGCCCGGTTGCGTAATCGAGATCTCGCCCCTGGTCTCGCCCGTCACGAACACGATCGACCATAGCCCCTTGGACGGGAATTCGATCAGACCGACCTTCTGGAAGCCGTGTTGCCCGCTGCTCGCGCTGGCCGACACCAGCGACTCAAAGAACTGCTTCAGCGCCCGGTAGACGTTGCGCACGATTGGCATCCGATCGAGCGCCATCTCGCCGAACGAGATCAGCGAGCGGCCGAGCAGATTGGCCGCCAGCGCGCCCGTGATGGTCAGGAACAGGATGCCGAACAGAAGCCCGATGCCCGGGACGGCGAAGGGGAGATAGGTATCCGGCAGATAGGCGGCCGGCACGAACGGCTTCAGCCACGCGTCGGTGACATTGATCACCCACCAGATGATGTAGATCGTGAGCGTGACGGGCCCGACGATGATGAGGCCAGTGAGAAAATAGTTCCTGAGCCGCGCCCCGATGCGAAGCGGGGTGCCGTCATCGCTCGCCAGAAGCTGCAGACCGGCGGACAGGCCGCCGTCCTCGCCGTCTTTTTTCGGTGCGTCGTTGCCGGAGGTGGGATCGGTCATCGCAGGGCCATCGTGAGGCGCCCGGTGGCGCCCGTCAACTGCCCGCAAGAACGTCCGCGTGCCGGAGCATCGATCCTACTGAGTAACGACGAGGCAATCGAAGCCCTGCGGCTTCAGCGTCTTGCAAAGCTGGTTCGGCTCCTTGGCATCCGCGTACGGCCCGAGCCGCACCCGGTAGAACGTCCCCATGCTGCCGATCACGGCTTCGTCGATCTCCGGCGACACCATGCCGTCGCGAACCGGCTGATATCCCGTCAGCGACTGCGCAAGGCGTTCGGCTTCCTCGCGCGAACGCACGGCCGCGACCTGGAGCTTGTATTTGCCGCCGCTGGCCGGCGCCGCGGCGACCTTGACGGGAGCAGCCGGCGCCGTTGCCGGACCTGAGCTCGCATTGGCCGAACCCCACGGCAGCGCCTCATTGGACGACGGGGCCGGCGGTGAATCCGGACCACGCTGCACCATCGACGAGGTCTGCGCGGTAACCACGGTCGTCTCGGCGCCCCAGTGCGGCGTCTGCTCGGTCGATCCGGTCATCACCGGCGTTGCGGGCTGAGCGGGCGTTCCCGAGCTGAACATGTTGCCGAAGAAATTCGAAACGGCCGTTCCCGTACCCTCGAGCGGATTTGAAAGCGAGGTCTGAGAGGAGGGCGTGGGAGCGACCGCGCCCATCGGGTTGATGCTCGTCTCGGGCGCCGGCTGCGGCGCGTAGCCAGCGGACACCGGCTGCGAAACCGGCGCATCGGCGGAAGCCGTCTGCGTTTCCCACGACGCGGGCACGATGGGGGCACTGGACCCCGTGAGCGATCCCGGAACGCCGGTCTGAGCACCGTCCGACGACGGCGCGATCCCGAGCGTCGGCGCTGCGGCCGATGCCCCCGCATCCGGCTGCGAGGGTCCGGGCGAGAGGAAGCTCCAGAACGACGATTGCTGCTGCGGCTGAGCGGGCGTCGCCTCGGCCGTCTGCGCGGGCTGCGACGAGCCCGTGAGCGACGGCAACGTCGGCAGCGAGAAATTGCTCCAGAAGGATTGCTCGGTGACCTGCACCACCTGCGAGCCCGGTTTGGCCGCAGGCGCGCTCCCCGCGGCCGACTTGGTGCTCTGGTCCAGCGGCGCCGCGCCGATCGGCGGCGGCGTATCGCCCAGTCCCGCCTCGCGATAGGCGAGCTGTCGCTCCTCGGTGGCCTTGGCCTTGTCGGTGTCCGAAAGGCCGCCCTTGAGCCACACCGCGGTTGTGAGATCGGAAATCGCCTGAGCTGGCTTACCGAGCCGGCGGGAGGCCGCGCCGCGCAGATAGAGCGCGCGCGCCATCTGCGCGTTGGGTAGTCCCCCGCTCGAGAGCGCGACCGAAAGCTGCTGCTCTGCGCCCGCCATGTCGCCGGTCTCGAACGCCTTTGCGCCCGCCGCATAGGCGCGCTGCGCCGCGGCCGTATCCTGCTGGGCAGGCGCCGCGTCCGCGCCCTTTTTCTTCTTCGCCTGGGCGCGTGCGTCGACACTGAGCACCGCGCCCGCGAGGCACAGGACAAGCGTGGCAACGCCAAGCGTCACGCCCGGATGCCAATTCCGGAAAACCGATGTGCCGGACGAACGGTTACCCCCCGCGTCCCGACGCCTCGCATTTACCATGCGCAATTCGTCCCTGCAGCCTGCCTGAAAACGCAGCACCCCGCGAAGGTTTAGGTCAATCATGCGGAAGAGGCAAATCCGGGGCGCTACGAAGGCGGACCTTATCCCCTCATTCAACCGTCACAGACTTGGCCAGATTGCGGGGCTGATCCACGTCAGTGCCCATGAACACGGCCGTGTGGTAGGCGAGGAGCTGCACCGGCACCGCGTAAATCAGCGGGTTGGTCAGCGGATGCGCCGCCGGGGGCACGATGTGTGCGGCGAGCGCACACCCGATTTTCTCGGGATTCGCATTTGAGATCAGGATGATCTGCCCGCCGCGCGCTGCCACCTCCTGGACGTTGGAGACGGTCTTCTCCAGGAGGTCGTCCTCGGGCGCCACCACGATCACCGGCACGTTTTCGTCGATCAGGGCGATCGGCCCGTGCTTGAGCTCGCCCGCCGCGTAGCCCTCGGCGTGGATATAGGAGATCTCCTTGAGCTTGAGCGCGCCCTCGAGCGCGATGGGGTAGCTCGACCCGCGGCCGAGATAGAGCACATCGCGCGCCTTGGAGAGGCTCTGCGCCAGCTCGACGTACTGCTCCTCGTTGTGCAGCATGGACGAGATCAGCCGCGGCACCTCGACCAGCGCCGTCACGAGGTCCTGCTCCTGCTCGGGCGAGATGACGCCCCGCGCCTTGCCGAGCGCGATGGCGAGACACGCCAGCGCCGCGAGCTGGCACGTGAACGCCTTGGTCGATGCGACGCCGATCTCGGGCCCTGCGAGCGTCGGCAGCACGGCATCCGATTCGCGCGCGATGGTCGACGTCCGCACGTTGACGATCGAGGCGATGCGCTGCCCACTGGCGCGCGCGTAGCGCAGGGTTGCAAGCGTGTCGGCCGTCTCGCCGGACTGCGAAACGAAGATGGAAAGCCCACCTTCGGGCAGCGGCGCCTCGCGGTAGCGAAGCTCGGACGCGACGTCGATCTCGACCGGAAGCCGCGCGTAGCGCTCGATCCAGTATTTGCCGACCAGCCCCGCGTAGTAAGCCGTGCCGCAGGCGGAGATCGTGACGCGCGAGATCTTGGTGAGGTCGAGACCCAGGTCCGGGAAGTTCACGCGCGCGTTCGCCATGTCGAGATAGTTCGACAGCGTGTGGCTGATGACGTCCGGCTGCTCGTGGATCTCCTTCGCCATGAAATGGCGGTGATTGCCCTTGTCGACCAGCAGCGAGCTCGCGACCGACTTGACGAGCGGACGCTTGACGCAGTCGCCGGCCCGGTCGAACACCTCCACGCCCGAGCGGCGCATCACCGCCCAGTCGCCTTCCTCGAGATACGTGATGGCGTCGGTGAACGGCGCCAGCGCGATGGCGTCGCTGCCGAGATACATCTCCCCGTGACCATGACCGATGGCTAGCGGGCTGCCCTGGCGGGCGGCGATCATCAGGTCGTCCTCGCCCGCAAAAATGATTCCGAGCGCAAAGGCGCCCCTGAGCTTGCCCAGCGCCGCGCGCACGGCGTCGATCGGCCCCACCCCCTGCGCGAGCTCGTCGCTCACGAGATGCACCACCGCTTCCGTATCGGTATCGGTCTCGAAGGTGTGCCCCTTGGCCGAAAGCTCTGCCTTGAGCTCGCGGAAGTTCTCGATGATGCCGTTGTGGACCACCGACACCTTGGCGTTCATGTGCGGATGCGCGTTGCGCTCCGTCGGCCGGCCGTGCGTCGCCCAGCGCGTATGTCCGATGCCGGTATGGCCGGAAAGCGGCTCCGTCAGCAGCCGCGATTCGAGGTTGCGCAGCTTTCCTTCCGCGCGCCGCCGCTCAAGGTGTCCGTTCTCGACCGTCGCCACGCCGGCGCTGTCATAACCGCGATACTCGAGCCGCCGCAGCGCGTCGACGAGGTCCGTCGCCACGGGTTTGCTGCCGAGAATGCCGACGATACCACACATCGGTGAGCCCTTCGCTGCCCTGAATGGAAAGGAATGATGATACCGACACTTTGATATTGGCCTACGAAAGCCGGCACACGCTTTCAAATCAAAGAATATGTCAAATCTTAACGGGTCTTAACGTCGGGTAATACCTCGGCTGCGAGTGGGAGCCGGACTTCAGACGATGCCGTGCTTCCTCAAAAGCGCCTGCTCGTCGCCCGATACCCAGCCGAAAACCTTCGGCTCCTCGCCCAGCTTCTGGACGAAGTAGTGAACGTCGAAATCGATCGCCACGTCCGGCTGCCCTTTGCGGGCATAGGTTGCGGTCCAGGCAACGTGCGCCATGCAATGCAACCCATCTATCGGAGAGAGGCGTATGCCGCGGATTCGCATGTCCTTCGTTCCAATCGCCCGATAGTGGGCATAGCCCTAGGCCATGGCCTGCTTGAGCCGCTCGTCGTTCTTGCCGCTCATGACCCCGGCAGGCGAGGCCGCTATGAAATCGGATGCATAGAGCGCGGCAACCTCGCCCTGGTCTATATCGCCGCCGAGAGACTGATTGAAAAAGCGCTCGTATCGCTCGAATAGCGTCCTTACGCTGGCCTCCATTGCTCACTCTCCAAGCGCAGCTATGTTCTGAACCGGCTTGATGGACCATTCATCGCCCGGCCTGCGGCGGCGGCGCCAAATCGCAAGCCGAAATGAGAACCGATCCCCTGCCTGACATCACTTGCGCAGGCTCGCTTTGCGCCGGGCCATCACGATGCGGAACTTCTGTGCCCATCCCGGACGCTCGTCCTGCGCGCTCCGCTCGAGGGCGAGCGCGTCCGCGGCCACGTCCTTGGTGATCACGCTGCCCGACCCGATGTAGGCCCCGGCCCCGATCTTGACCGGCGCCACGAGGGCCGAGTTCGAGCCGACGAATGCGCCGTCTCCAATCTCCGTCTTATGCTTGAAGAAGCCGTCATAGTTGCAGAAGATCGTGCCGGCCCCGATGTTCGCTTTCGCCCCGACCGCGCCGTCTCCCAGGTAGGAGAGATGGTTGGCCTTGGCGCCCTCTCCCAGCGACGAATTCTTGATCTCGACGAAGTTGCCGACACGTACGTCGCGCCCCAGCACCGTGCCGGAACGCAGTCGCGCGAATGGTCCCACCCGGGCGCCCGCACCGATCCGCGCCCCTTCGAGATACGAGTTGGCCTTGATCTCCGCGCCGGCGTCGACCGTCACGCCCAGCCCGAAGAATACGTTAGGCTCGATCACCACGTCCTGGCCGAGCACCGTGTCGAATGACAGCCAGACGCTCTCCGGCGCGATCAGTGTTACGCCCTCCGCCATGACGCGCTGGCGCGCCCGGCGCTGCCAGATGGCCTCCGCCTGAGCGAGCTCGCCGCGCGCATTGACGCCGAGCACCTCGTCCTCATCGCAAACGACGACGCCCGCGCGGCCACCGCCCGCGCGCACGATTTCGATCGCGTCCGTGAGATAGAACTCGCCCTTCGCGTTGGCGTTGCCGATCTTGTCCAGCACCGCGAGCGGCTGATCGAGCCGGAACGCCATCACCCCGGAATTGCAGAGCCGGATCTGAAGCTCCGCCGCGCTCGCGTCCTTGGCCTCGCGGATCGCTTCGAGCGCCCCATCCGCGCCCGTGACGAGACGGCCATAGCTCCCTGGCTCGCGCGCCTCGAAGCCGAGCACCGCGACCTGCGCCCCCCGATCCAGCTCCGCGCGGAGCTTGCCGATCGTCTCGGGCGTGATCAGCGGCGTGTCGGCGAACAGCACCAGGAGATCGCCCGTATGCGACGCGATCGCATCACGGGCAGCGAGCACGGCATTTGCCGTCCCGAGCTGGTTCTCTTGCACGAACACGGCCGCGCCGGACGCAGCCGACTGGACCTCCGCGCGCACATCGTCCATGCCGGGTCCGATCACCACCGCGCGCTTGCCGCCGCCCACGCCTTCGGCGAGCGCCAGCACATGCCCGAGCATCGATCGTCCGGCGATGCGATGCAGTACCTTGGGCAGGGCGGAACGCATCCGCGTTCCCTTGCCGGCAGCAAGTATGACGGTGAGCAGCGGTCGGCTCATGGCGGGATCCTGGTCATGGCAACGTCAATGCGGGCTGCACGCTATCCCCCCGCCTCGCGGTTCGCAAATGGGCACTTTGAGCCCGCAGGGCATTCATCGCCGCCGCCGGCGCACCCTGCGGATATCCCCACGTCGTCCACAGTTGCATCCACCCGCCAAGTTGCCCCGCCGGAGCGACTCAGACACGACCGTACCAGGGGTAGAGGTCGTTTTGCCCGGCACCGCTGGACCCATCGCATGTCCCGGCGCCACGCTGGCGAAGGCCTCGAAATATTCAGTAGGGGTCGTGATGACGGAAAAAAGCTTGCCTCAACCGAGTTCGCCGCATGCCCGGAGCCGGATGTTCACGAGGTATTCGCTGGTCTGGATGGCGGCCGCAGGTATCTCTCTGCTCTATCTCATCCTCCTCGCCACGCAGCCCGATTCGGTCGCCCGCTTCCTGGGATCGGGGACGAACACGGCCCAGAACGAGGCCACGCAGAAGGCGCTTGGCGAGACCGTGGCCGAGGTGCGCACGCTGCGTGACACCATCGATCTGTTCCGCAACGAGCTGATCGAGATCCGCGCCCAGGTCTCGAACCAGTCGGACGCGACGCGTGAGCTCGCGTCACGCATCGGCACGCTGGAGACGGCCGCCACCGAGCCGCAGAAAGTCGCCGACGCGCAGGCGGCCAAGCTCAAGGAGAAGGAAGCCGCGAAGAAGGCGGCCAAGGAGGCTGCGGCGAAGGAAGCAGCTGCCAAGAAGGCAAAGCGCGACATCGAAACCGGCAGCGTCGCGCAGCCGGCTGCGGGCGCGATCACCTTCGGCCCGGCCATCGTGACACCCGCCGCCACGCCGCCCGCCTCCGCCGGACAGGTCGGCGTCCAGATCGCGACCGGCCCCTCCACGTTGCTCAACGAGCGTCACGGCGCCAGCTTCCGCTCGCTCGAGCCGCGCTACACGACCAACATGTCCGGACCTGATCAGACCTACGATCTGGTCGTCGGCCCGGTCGCCTCGGTCGACGAAGCCAAGCGGCTCTGCCAGGAGCTGGCCCTGAAGGCGACGCCCTGCACGGTCAGCCGCTTCACCGGCGACGCGCTCTAGGAATTTCCCTCTCCCCGTCCTTACGGGGAGAGGGAATTCACGAACGGGGAGAGTGGATCAAAGCTCGCCCGAGTTGAATGTATCGCAGCTCTTCATCTGTCCGGAATTGAACCCGCGCTTGAACCAGTCCTGCCGCTGCGCGGCCGAGCCGTGCGTGAAGGCATCCGGCACGACGTAACCCTGCTGCCGCTTCTGGATCATGTCGTCGCCGATCTGGGCCGCCGCATTGAGCGCCTCGTCGATGTCACCCGGCTCGAGACGCTTCTTGAGCTGGTCGTTGAGGTTGGCCCACACGCCCGCCAGGCAGTCGGCCTGCAACTCCATCATGACCTGGATGCGGTTGCCCTCGCGCTCGCTCACGCGCTGTTTCGCCCGCTGCACCTGGTCCGAGATGCCGAGCAGCGTCTGCACATGGTGGCCGACCTCATGCGCGACGACATAAGCCTGCGCGAAGTCTCCCGGTGCATTGAAGCGGCGCTTGAGCTCGTCATAGAAGGCGAGGTCCACGTACACCTTCTGGTCGAGCGGACAGTAGAACGGCCCCATCGCCGACTGCCCGACGCCGCACGCCGTACGCGTGCCGCCCGTGAAAAGGACGAGCTGCGGCTCCTTGTAGTTCTTGCCGAAGCTCTGGAAGACCCGGTGCCACACGTCCTCCGTATCGGCCAGGACGCGCGAGATGAACACCTTCATCTCGTCCTCAGCCTTCGGCGCCGGCTGCTGCCCCGGTTGTGCGGGCTGCGCCTGCCGGCTGGGCCCCTCCGAGCCGGGAAGACCGGGAATATCGAACGGGTTCCGCTCGCTTCTCGGCACCTGCTTCTGCTCTTGCGGGATCTGCTGCGAGATGTCCGGGAAGCCCTGTCCGCCGCCGAGCAGCACGTCGAGCGGATTGATGCCGAAGAACAGCATGATCGCGCCGAGGATCAAGAGCGTCGTGAAGCTCATGCCTCCCCGGCCGCCGATCGGAATCTGAATGCCGCGCCCTCCGCCGCCTCCGGGAAACCGAAAGCCGCCGCCGCCCTGGCCGCGCCGGTCGTCTACGTTCTTGCTTTGGCGGTCTTCGTCTTCGTAGCGCATGAAAGATACCTGTGGGTCAGCTCGCGTCGCCCCGAACATAGCGCCAGAGGCGGGCTAAGAGCCAGTTGTTTGGGCGACCCAGAATCCGTCCGTGCCCTCCCGGCGGGCACACGCGGCCGAAACTTTGGACGAACGTGCGCACCGCATCCCGGAGGTCCCGCAGCATGACCGGCCACTGGCTTGACCTTTCGGCCTTTTTGCAGGACGGCCGCCTTGGCATGTCCGTTGCTATACCCGAGGAGGGGGACACCACGACGGCATGAAATGCAGGCGGTGCGCGCTCGCGAGCGTCGCCAGCCTGAACCGAATGTTAGAGCAACCTGCCGAGGTGAAGCCCCGGCATCTCACGTCGCGTTGAGGGGGAACCATGCTGACACGTCCGTTGCCGCCGTTTCGCGCCAGGCCCGCGCCGAAGCCGCTCGTCCACAAAGCACGGGGCGAAATCCCGAAAGAGGCGCATGGCGTCTCCGTCAGGGCACGCCGCCTGCCGATCAGGGTCGCGCGCCTCGCGCCACCCCCTGCGCTCAAGGTCCTGAGCCGCGCGGCAGACCAAGCCTAAACCGTCCAAGCGGCCCCTGGGTCCCGGCTCTGCGCTCCGGCTTGCGCCGTCGCTTGGCCGGGATGACAGTGATAGCGCGCGCGAAAGGTGTCGTGCGCACACAAAGTGTCATCCCGGCCGAGCGGCGTCAGCCGCGAGAGCCGGGACCCAGGGGCCACTTGCGCCAGCGCCGCTTGTGCCAAATCCGCTTGTGCCAGACTTCTACAGTCCCGCCGTCATGCCGCCGTCGACGGCCAGTTCCGCGCCGGTGACGTAGGCGGAGTCCTCGCTGGCGAAGAACAGCGCCGCCCTGGCGATCTCCTCCGGCGTCCCGAAGCGACGCAGCGGCGTCTTGTCGAGCAACGCCTTGCTGACCAGTGGGTTCTTGAGGAAGCGCTCGGTCAGTGCGGTGTCGATGTAGCCCGGCGCCAGCGCGTTCACGCGGATATTGTAGGGCGCGTACTCGACGGCGAGCGCTTTGGTGAGTGCCGTCACCGCGCCCTTGGTCGCCGAGTAGCCTGCGAGCTGCCGCAACCCGCGCTGCCCCATGATCGACGACACGTTGATCAGCGAGCCTGCATTGGACGCCTTGAGCAGCCCGAACGCGTCGCGTGCGATCCGCACCACGCCGTCGAGATTGACCTCTCGGATCTTCACCCAGTCGGCGTCCGACAGATGCCGGAAATCGCTGCGCACGTTGAGCCCGGCATTGTTGACAACCACGTCGGCGCGGCCGAACGCGCGCTCCACCTCGCGCAACAGCGCCGACACGTCCTGCCCGCGCGAGACATCGACCGTCATCGCCGTCGCGCCGAACCCTTCGGCGCGGATCGCCTCGGCCGCCGCGACGGCGCTCTCGCCGTTGACGTCCGTCACGAACACGTGCGCACCCTCGGCCGCGAAAAGATGGGCGATCGCGCGGCCGATCCCGGCACCCGATCCGGTTACCACCGCTACTTTGTCCTTGAGACGTGTCATCGCGTGAACTCTTTCAACCTGGAACCCATTTCTCGCGCATCGTCACCAGCTCCTCGGCAGCCGAGGGGTGCAGGGCAACCGTGGAATCGAAATCGGCCTTGCGCGCGCCGAGCCGCAAAGCCACTGCCGCCGTCTGCACGATCTCGGCCGCGTCGGGTCCCAGCACATGGCAGCCGAGCACGCGGTCCGTAGCCCGGTCGACGACGAGCTTCATCAGCATGCGCTCGTCGCGCCCCGACAGCGTGTTGCGCAACGGACGGAAGCGCGCCTTGTAGAGGTCGAGGTCGTAGTCGCGCTCCCGCGCTGCCGCCTCGGACAGGCCGACGGTCGCCAGCTCCGGCGTCGTGAACACGGCCGTCGGCACGAGAGAATGATCGGTCTGCGCCGGCTTGTTGCCGAACACCGTATCGGCGAAGGCGTGCCCTTCGCGGATCGCCACCGGCGTCAGGTTCACGCGATCGGTGACGTCCCCCACGGCATAGATGCCCTTCACCGTCGTCTGGGAAAAACTGTCGACGATGATCTCGCCCCTGGCACCCGTGCGCACGCCGGCCGTC
>JAFKKW010000326.1 GCA_017304275.1 Hyphomicrobiales bacterium
GCAATGCAACCAAACGGCGCGGGGTGAAAAAGGGGGCGGACGCCGTGATAAAGTGGGCGCACCGGCCGGTTTCCAGCCGTGCGTTGACGGGACGCGGAGGCCCGGCGGACGCTTCGGGACACAGGCCTGGGGCCTGCGTTCCGCGGGCGCGGCACAGGGCTCTGGGGCCCCGGCAGGGCGGCGCGCGAACGGCGCAGGAGGAGCGGTGTTCAGGGAGATCGCGTGCGAGGATTTCGATCGCCTGCTGGCGGCCGCGCCGGCCAGTGCCGCGTTCGATGCCGTGCTCGCGCGCTACGACGACTATCTTGCAGCGTTCGACCGGCGGTATCTGGATGCGGCTGTGCAAGAGGGAGATCTGCATCACACTCAGAACCTCAGGGCGCCGGCATTCTTCACGCTCGTTCTCGGCGACCTCAGCGTGGACGGCATCCTCGATTTGCGCGGCGCCTACGATCGGGGCGGGGTGCTGACCGTGATCGGCAGCGTCCGGTGCACGCATTTCATCAGCGATATCGACGCGCAAGTGTTCATCGACGGCGATCTCGACGCCACGGAGGCCGTGATCGCGGGCTTCGAGGATTCTTCGCTCAATATCGTCGGCGCGTTGCGGGCACGCTTGTTCATCGGCAACGATATCGGGGCCAATGTCGGAGACGGTGCGTTCGTCGATTTCGGAGACGGATACTGTACCGGCCTGGAAGGGATCGGACCGGTGATCCGGCCGCGCCATGGCCGGCTGGAAACCGTCGCGGCGTTGGTGCCGGTCGCTCAAAACGAGGGCTATGCGTTCGACGCGGACGACATCGGCAACTGGATCCGGGCCGGCAAACCGCTGTTCAAGTGATCGCCGGAGGGTTGCATCCGGCCTCAGAGAATTCCGTCGAAGCCCTCGCACCGCTCGCGGGTGCAGGCGAGGAAGCGGGTGCGGGTGACGTCGGGCTTGCAGTCGGGGCCCTTGGTGACCCAGGTGCAGCCGATGAAGCGGCAGGCGGCCAGCGTGCAATCGTCGATCGTGCAGTCGCCGCCCATGTTGCAGAGATCGAAGCGGCAGTCGACAAACTCGCAGTCGATGAACGTCGTGCCGCGGAACGAGGTGGCGGGAAAGCGGCAGGCTTCGAAGCGCGTGCGCGCGATGAGGGCGCCGATGAAGCAGCCCCAGTAGAACTCGCTGCTGGTGACGGTGCAGCCGTCCATGATGCCGTCGAACATGAGGCCCTCGAGGTCGGCCGCATCGAGCGTCGTGCGACGCAGGACGCAGTCGCGCCACTCGGGAGCAAAGGCCCGCGGCGGCGGATTGTCCTCGTTGAAGCTCTCGTCCTCGATCAGCATGGAAGAGGGATACCCTGCGAGGGTCGCCCGCGTCCATGCTGCAGCATCATGACTGCCGGACGCTTCGGTTCCGGGCGCGTCAGGAGCGCGGCGCGACATCCGTCAATTGATCGGGCGTGATGAGGCCGGCGCTCAAGGCGAGCCATACGAGATGAGCGTCGTTTTCCGCGCCGATCTTGGCCTTGATCGCGTAGTGGTGGTTGCGGACGGTCTTGTGGCTGAGATTGAGGATGTCGGCGATGGCTTCGCTCGGCATGCCGGTGGCGAGCAGCCGCAGAATTTCCGTCTCCCGCGGCGACAGCTCCTCGATCGCCGGGTTACTCCCGCTCAGCCGGTCGGCGGCGAGCGCGGCGGAGATATCGGCGCTCAGCGCGCGTCCGCCGCCGGCCACGATCTCGACGGCGCGCACGAGCTCACCCGGCGGGCTGCTCTTG
>JAFKKW010000353.1 GCA_017304275.1 Hyphomicrobiales bacterium
CGCTCATCCATGCGGCGACGATGGTGACGGCGGGCGTGTTCATGGTGGCGCGTCTGTCGCCGATCTTCGAGCTGGCGCCGACCGCGCTCGAGTTCGTGGTGCTGATCGGAGCGACGACGGCGTTCTTCGCCGCGACCGTCGGCCTCGTGCAGAACGATATCAAACGCGTCATCGCCTATTCGACCTGTTCGCAGCTCGGCTACATGTTCGTCGCCTGCGGCGTCGGCGCGTACTCGATCGGCATCTTCCACCTGTTCACGCACGCCTTCTTCAAGGCACTCCTGTTCCTAGGCGCGGGCTCCGTGATCCACGGCATGCATCACGAGCAGGACATGCGCAGAATGGGCGGTCTGGCGAAGAAGCTGCCGATCACGTGGGCCATGATGCTGATCGGCACGCTGGCGCTGACCGGCGTCGGCATTCCGCATCTCGCGGGTTTCGCGGGCTTCCATTCCAAGGACGCGATCATCGAGGCGACCTACGCGGCGCACACGCCGTCAAACTACGCGTTCTGGGTGCTCGTCATCGCCGCATTCATGACGTCGTTCTACTCGTGGCGGCTCATGTTCCTGACCTTCCACGGCGAGACGCGCGCCGACCATCACACCTACGACCACGCGCATGAAAGCCCGTGGGTGATGCTGATCCCGCTGTTCGTGCTGGCGACCGGTGCGGTGCTGGCCGGCGTCGTGTTCCAGACATACTTCTTCGGCGAAGGGTACGACGGCTTCTGGCACGGCGCGCTGTTCGAGGCGCCGGGCAAGGACATCCGCCACCACATGCACGAGATCCCGGGCTGGGTGCCGTGGGCACCGACCATCGCCATGCTGTCGGGTCTGGGGCTGGCCGTCGTCTACTACGTGCTGGTACCGGGCCTGCCAGCCGCCACAGCGCGCACGTTCAGGCCGATCTATCTGTTCCTGCTCAACAAGTGGTACTTCGACGAGCTCTATAATCTGGTCTTCGTCCGGGGTGCCTTCGCGATCGGGCGCCTGCTCTGGAAAGGTGTCGACGGCGCCGTCATCGACGGCACCATCAACGGAACCGCCAAGAGCGTGCTGTGGGGCACGGGGCGCATCATCCGGCTGCAGACCGGCTACGTCTATCACTACGCGTTCGCCATGCTGATCGGCGTGGCGGCGCTGCTGACCTATTTCATTCTGGCGGGCGGGGGCGCTCCATGAACCTTTCGGGCGCTCCGATCCTGTCGCTGGTGACGTTCCTGCCGCTCGCGGGCGCGCTGTTCATCGCGTTCCTGCCGCGCGAGGCGGTGCAGAACATCCGCTACACGGCACTCTGGACGACGCTGATCACATTCGTGATCTCGCTTCCCATCTGGATCAACTTCGATCCCGCCACGGCGGGCTTCCAGTTCGTCGAGGAACAAGACTGGCTCGGGCCCACCAAATACAAGATGGGCATCGACGGCATCTCGATGCTGTTCGTGATCCTGACGACGTTCCTGATGCCGCTCTGCATCCTGGCCTCCTGGGAGGCCATCGAGGATCGCGTCAAGGAGTACATGATCGCCTTCCTGGTGCTGGAAACGCTGATGGTCGGCGTCTTCTGTGCGCTCGATCTGGTGCTGTTCTACCTGTTCTTCGAGGGCGGCCTGATCCCGATGTTTCTCATCATCGGCGTGTGGGGCGGGCCGCGGCGCGTGTATGCGAGCTTCAAGTTCTTCCTCTACACGTTCCTCGGCTCGGTCCTGATGCTGCTGGCCATGATGGCCATGTACTGGCATGCGGGCACGACCGACATCCCGACGCTGATGCAGACCAAGTTCCCGGCCGACATGCAGTTCTGGCTGTGGCTGGCGTTCTTCGCCTCGTTCGCCGTCAAGATGCCGATGTGGCCGGTGCATACGTGGCTGCCGGACGCGCACGTCGAGGCGCCGACGGCCGGCTCGGTCATCCTGGCCGGCATCATGCTGAAGATGGGCGGCTACGGCTTCCTGCGCTTCTCGCTGCCGATGTTCCCCGATGCCAGCGCCGATCTCGCGCCGCTGGTGTTCGCGCTCTCGGTGGTGGCCATCGTGGCGACGTCGCTGATCGCGCTCGTGCAGGAGGACATGAAGAAGCTGATCGCCTATTCGTCGGTCGCCCATATGGGGTTCGTGACGATGGGCATCTTCACCTTCACGCAGCAGGGCATCGACGGCGCCATTTTCCAGATGCTGTCGCACGGCATCATCTCGTCGGCCCTGTTCCTCTGCGTCGGCGTCGTCTACGACCGGATGCATACGCGCGAGATCGCGGCCTACGGCGGCATCGTCGATCGCATGCCCGTCTACGCGGTGATCTTCATGGTGTTCACCATGGGCAACGTGGGCCTGCCCGGCACCTCCGGCTTCGTCGGCGAGTTCCTGACACTTCTGTCCTCGTTCAAGGTCAACACCTGGGTCGCGTTCATGGCGACGAGCGGCGTGATCCTGTCGGCAGCCTATGCGCTCTATCTCTACCGGCGCGTGGTGTTCGGCGCGCTCGAGAAGCCGTCGCTCAAGGCGCTCGCCGACGTCTCGCCGCGCGAGATCGCGATCCTGGCGCCGCTCGTCATCCTGACGATCCTGTTCGGCTTCTATCCGGCACCCATTCTCGACGTGACGGCCGTCTCCGTGAAAGCGCTTGTGGGCTCGCTCGAAGCGGCGAGCCAGGCTGCAACGGCTGCTCAGTAAAGGACGAAAACGCCCATGCCCGAAACCGTGAGCTACATGGCCGCGCTCCCCGAGATGGTACTCGCCGCGGGCGCCATCGGGCTGCTCATGATCGGCGCCTTCGGCGGCGAGGAAGCGGGCCGCAAGGAAAGCAGCGGCTGGATCGCCATCCTGATCCTGATCGCAACCGGCGTGGTGGTCGTCAGCCAGACCGGGACGGAGCTCGCCTTCAACGACGCCTTTGTCGCCGACGGGTTCGCGCGCTTCGTCAAGTTGCTGGTGCTCGGCGGCTCGGCGGCGGCGATCCTGCTCTCGTTCGACGACTTCCGGCAGTCCAAGACGAGCCGGTACGAGATCCCGGTGCTCATCCTGCTCGCGACCGTCGGCATGATGATGATGGTGTCGGCGAACGACCTGCTGGCGCTCTATCTCGGGCTTGAGTTGCAGAGCCTTGCGCTCTACGTGCTGGCCGCCGTGCGCCGCGACGACGTGCGGTCGAGCGAAGCGGGCATGAAGTACTTCGTGCTGGGTGCCCTCTCGTCCGGCATGCTGCTCTACGGCGCCTCGCTCCTCTACGGCTTTGCCGGGACGACCTCGTTCGCGGGGCTTGCGACGGCAGCCTCGGCGCCGGGCGCGGCGACGAACCTCGGTCTCATCGCCGGTCTGGTGTTCCTGCTGGTCGGCCTCGCGTTCAAGATTTCCGCCGTGCCCTTCCACATGTGGACGCCCGACGTCTACGAGGGCGCACCGACGCCGATCACGGCCTTCTTCGCCGCGGCGCCCAAGCTCGCGGCGTTGGCGCTGTTTTCGCGCGTGCTGTTCGACGGCTTCGGAGGGCTCGTCGTCCAGTGGCAGAAGATCGTCATCTTTCTCTCCATTGCCTCGATGCTGCTCGGCGCGTTCGCCGCCATCGGCCAGACCAACATCAAGCGGCTGATGGCCTACTCATCGATCGGACACGTCGGCTTCGCGCTCGTCGGCGTGGCGGCCGGGAGCGAGGCCGGTATCGAGGGATTGCTGATCTATCTGGCGATCTACCTGGTCACGACGCTCGGCTCGTTCGCCGTCATCCTCGCCATGCGGCGCGAGGACGGGCCGGTCGAGGACATCTACGAGCTTGCGGGATTGGCCGAGACCAACCTGCCGATGGCCTTTATCCTGGCGATGCTGTTCTTCTCGCTGGCGGGCGTGCCGCCGCTGGCGGGGTTCTTCGCCAAATTCTACGTGTTCGCCGCGGCCGTGAAGGCCGAGCTCTACGGGCTCGCCATCATCGGTGTGCTGTCGAGCGTGGTCAGCGCGTTCTACTACCTGCGCGTCGTCAAGGTCATGTTCTTCGACGAGTCCAAGCCGCGCTTCAGCCCGGCTGCTCCTTACGTGCGGTTCGTGATGATCGCGGCGGGCCTGTTCGTCGTATTCTACGCCGTCTATCCGTCGCCGCTGATCGATGCGGCGACCGCGGCGGCCAAGTCGCTGCAGCTTTAGGCGGCGTTCACTTCGCCGAAAGAGGCGTCTCGAACCTTACTCCGATGTCGTTTCCGCGGCGCCAGACGACAACACAGGGCTTGTCGATCTTTTCCATCGCGCAAACGATGGTAACCTGGTCGGGGAGGTCGCACGGTTTGACGAGCCGAACGCGTGCGCCCGTCTGGGACGCGTCGCGCAGCAAGATGGGAAATTCCTTATCGCCAATCCTGATGATCCCGGCATTATTAGTCCGGCGGCGTTTTGCCTGACGAGTTTCGTTGACGGCGGCCATGTTTATCTCTGACAAATGAAAAGGCTGAAATTTAAATTCGAACCGGCTAAACGCCCACAGCAATTGATATAATTTATATGTCACATGTTTTAACGAGTGCTTACCTAGCGCTCATGCGCGGTGATGCATTAAGTCGCACCTCCTTGAGATTTCTCCAGATTTCGTCCGGATCCAACGAATGACCTTCGATCCCGTCGAGCGCCTTGCGGTCGTGGATTCGACCAACGCCGAAGCCTTGCGGCGCGCCCAGGCCGGCGCACGCGGGCCGCTGTGGATCCTGGCCGACACGCAGACGGCTGGCCGGGGCCGCAGCGGACGGAGCTGGTCGTCCGAGACCGGCAACCTGCACGCCAGCCTGCTGTTCACGCTGACCTTACCGCAGCCCATGGCCTACCAGCGCGCGCTTGTTGCCGGGGTTGCGGTGTTCGACGCTCTTCAGGGCGCCCTGCATCCGGCCCCGGCCTGGCTGCGGCTCAAGTGGCCGAACGATATCCTGATCGGGGACGCCAAGACCGGCGGCATCCTCATCGAAAGCAGTGTGGCCGGCGGCACGCTCGTGGCGGTGGTCGGCATCGGCCTCAATGTCGCGGCCGCCCCTCATTTGCCGGACCGCGCGACCACGCACCTTTCCGCGCATGGCGTCTCGCCCGGGCCGCGCCTGCTCCTCGATGCCATCGCCGAGCACATGCGGATCTGGCTTGCCGCCTGGGACCAGGGACGTGGCTTTCCCGCGGTCAGGGAGGCTTGGCTAAACCGCGCCCTTCCTATAGGGGAACGGTTGAGCATCAATACTGGCTCGGATTGCGCTCTCGGCACCTTCGCCGGGCTGGATCCCGAAGGTGCGCTGCTGCTCGAGTCCGGCGGCAATGTGCGCCGGTTCACATTCGGAGACGTCTCTCTTGCACGTTGAGGCAGGGTCGCGGTTCACAAGAAAAGGGTGCAAGGCGCCGAATGCCTGATCAACAACGGACGCAACGAAGCCGCACAAGCGAGCAGGACGAGCTGGTTTTCCTGGCCCTCGGCGGCCTCGGCGAGATCGGCATGAACGCCTACCTTTACGGGATGGGTCCGCCGGACGCGCGCCGCTGGCTGATGGTCGACCTCGGCATCACGTTTCCCGAGGGCGAAGACGATCCCGGCGTCGACGTCATCCTTCCCGACTTGCGCTTCATCGAGGAAGAACGCAGCGCGCTCGCCGGCATCGTCATCACGCACGCCCATGAGGATCATATCGGCGCGGTGATCGATCTGTGGCCGCGCCTCGGCGTGCCGGTCTATGCCACGCCGTTCACAGCCGGGATGCTGAAGGCAAAGCTTGCCGAGCATGGCGGACGATTGCCGATCCCGATCCGCGAGGTGCCGCTCAACGGGCGTTTCGATGTCGGCCCGTTCGACGTCGAGCTGATCGAGATGTCGCACTCAATCCCCGAGAGCAGTGCGCTGGCGATCCATACGCCGCACGGGACGGTGCTTCATACGGGCGACTGGAAGCTCGATCCCACGCCCACGATCGGCGGCACACCCGATGCCGCGCGCCTCACCAAGCTTGGCGACGACGGCGTCCTGGCTCTCATCGGCGATTCCACCAACGCCATGCGCGACGGCCGCTCGCCCTCCGAACGCGACGTTGCAAAGACTCTGGCCGAGGTAATCAAGCAGGCACCGCACCGGGTCGCGGTGACGACGTTCGCCTCCAACGTGGCCCGTGTCAAAGCAGTGGCGGATGCCGCCCACTCCGCAGGGCGTCAGCTCGTCATCGCGGGGCGAGCGCTGCACCGCGTGATCGCCGTGGCGATCGATACCGGTTACCTGCCGCAGGGATTCCGTTACGTCGACCAGCAGCAGTTCAGCGAGCTCAAGCGCTCGGCCGTGGTCTGCCTTTGCACCGGAAGTCAGGGCGAACCGCGCGCGGCGATGGCGCGGGTCGCAGAGAATGCGCATCCCGACGTGTCGCTCGACAAAGGCGATCTCGCGATCTTCTCCTCGCGTACGATCCCCGGCAATGAGAAGGCCGTCGGCTGGATCCAGAACAGCCTCGTGCGCATGGGCGTCGAGGTGCTGACCGATGGCGACGCCCTCGTGCATGTCACCGGACATCCCCGGCGCGACGAGTTGCGCCAGCTCTATGCCTGGACGCGTCCCAAGATCGCCGTGCCGATGCACGGCGAAGCACGCCATCTCAAGGCGCACGCGGAGCTAGCCCGGGAAGCCGGGGTCGGCCAGGTGCAGGTGGCCTACAACGGCGAAATGGTGCGGCTCGCGCCCGGCCCGGTCCGGGTCGTGGACGATGCCCCGGTGGGCCGGCTCTTTCGCGACGGCAACCTGATCGTGCCTGCGGGCGACGGCCCGGTGCGTGAGCGGCGCAAGCTGGCGGCGGTCGGGATCGTTATCGTCGCGCTTGCGCTTTCGCGGCGCGGTGAGGTCTTCGGCGAGCCGCAGATCGTGATCGACGGGGTTCCCTACGAGGACGAGGCGGGCGAGCCGATGGAGGAGATCGTGCTCACGGCCCTCGACGGCACACTGCGCAGCATCCCCCGCGACCGGCGGCGCGATCTCGAGATGGTTAGCGAAGCCGTGCGCAGGAGCGTGCGGGGAGCGGTGGCCAACGCCTGGGGCAAGAAGCCCATTGTCAAAGTGCTGCTCAACGTGATCGAAGGAAAAAGCTGACGGCAAGGGCCCGCAGCCGATTCAAGGTTCAGTTTCGAGGACGAAGATGATTGGACGTCTCAACCATGTGGCTATTGCGGTCAAGGATCTCACTGCCGCGACCGACGTGTACAAGAAGGCTCTCGGTGCCGTCGTCACCGAGCCGCTGCCGCAGCCGGAGCATGGTGTGACGGTCGTCTTCGTGACGTTGCCGAATACGAAGATCGAGTTTCTCGAACCGCTGGGCGACGCCTCGCCGATCGCCAAGTTCCTGGAAAAGAACCCAGATGGGGGTATCCACCACATCTGCTACGAGGTGGACGACATCCTGGCCGCGCGCGACACGCTCAAGGCGCAAGGCGCGCGCGTGCTCGGAGACGGCAATCCGAAGATCGGAGCGCACGGCAAACCCGTGCTGTTTCTCCACCCCAAAGATTTTTGCGGTACATTGACGGAACTGGAGCAGGTCTGATGGCGCTCCGACACTGAAGACCGGATCGCCGGTTCTTTCCAGGGAGGCTCCCATGTCGCTTTCGTTCGGCATTGCGCTCTATCTCATGATCTGGTTCATGACGCTGTTCGCGGTGTTGCCGTTCGGCGTCAAGACACAGGCCGAGGCTGGCGAAATCGTAGCGGGAACGCCCGCCAGCGCGCCTGCCGCCCCGCGTCTTCTACGCATCGCCATCATCAACACGATCGTGGCGGCAGTCGCCTTCGCCTTCGTCTGGACTGCGCTCGATCGCGACTGGCTCGGCCTCTACATTCCGCCCGATCAAGCCGCTCCTGCCGGCGTGACGCCCTGACGCAAAAAAGCCCCGGTCTGCGGACCAGGGCTTTTCTTCGGGCATTCCCTGTCGATCAATCGGGTTCGGTGGGAACACGCGCGTCAGGATCCGAGCCCGCCGCGGGGTCGGACGGATTGATGTTGCTCGGCCCCGGCTGCTGGTTCTCGTTGGTGTTCGGATCGGACGGGTTGCCCGCCGGAGATTCGAAGCCCGAGGTGCCCATGCTTGTGCCCTCGCCGGCCGAACCCGTGCCGGGCGGTGACGTCGGAATGCGGGCAGACGGGTCTGATCCGGCTGCCGGGTCCGTCGGGTTCGGTACGCTCGGACCGGTCTGCTGGTTCTGGTTGGTGTTCGGGTCCGCAGGGCTGCCGCCCGTCGACTGGGCGAACGCCGCGCCCGAACCGAACAGAATGGCGAGGGCTGCGACGAGGGAGGTCGCGTTGTTTGTCATGATCCATCCTTTTTGCGTTGGTGGCTCCCGTCGGGGTTGAACGCGCACCCCGAGGTGCGGTTCCCGCTCCGCTCAGCGCATGGGCCGCGTTATCCGCGCTATGAACGGCGCGCTGCCGTCCCGTATTCTCTCCTCGGCTTGTTTCAGGCGCTCGAGAGTTTCGGCCATAGGGACCGGCAGCGCATGCGTGTCCTGCTCGAATACACGCCGCAACCGCACCCCGAATGTGCGGACAACCTCCCTGCCGTAATCCTTATCCATATCGTTTCTCCTCGCGGTGCCTTGCTCCTCCTTGCGCACCACTTTGCTTCCGCTCGTTTCCATTCGCCGCAGCGAGGCCCGGGGCCTCGTGGAACATTGCCAATCCGTCATATCCGGCGTTCCCAAGATCGTTTTTGCCGCCGCTCCGGTCGGATCATAAGTCCTTCACGTGGCTGAAGTTCCAGTCCCCCGAGCGGATTTCTTACAGGAACCGAAAGGCGACAGCCGGGTTGAGGATGCATGAGCGCAAAATCAGTGAACATCCCCATAGGATCGCCTGAAACAAAACCCGCTGGCACCGGGTTTATCGAGCAATGGGCCGCGAAGGCTCAATATTTTCGCCATATCGGAGGATCGCCATGGCCCGCGCTACAGCCCATCCCGACCACCGCCTGATCTCAAGCGAGGACGTGCATGGCACCGACGTGATCGGCGCTAACGAGGAGGTGATCGGTGAGATCGACCATCTTCTGATCGAGAAGGTCAGCGGCCGCGTCGCCTATGCGGTGATGAGTTTCGGCGGCATCATGGGGCTCGCCCACAGCCACTATCCGATCCCGTGGAGCGCGCTCAAGTACGACAAGAGCGTTGCCGGGTTCCGAACCGGAATTACGGAGGAGCAACTGCGCAACGCGCCGGAGTTCAGCGACGATTCCTGGACCGATCGCGCGTGGGAAACGCGTACGCACGAGCACTACGGCGCGCCGATTTATTGGGGTCGCTGAGCGTCCCCAAGGGTGTCCTCGCCGTTATAGGCAGGCGTCGCGCAGGTAGCGCTCGGCAAAGGCGGCGTCGTGCCAGCCGTCGATGCGGGCGTCTTTACGAGTGAACAGCGTCGCGTTTAGGAAGAACGTGGCCAGCTCGGCTTTGACACGGTCCGACAGATCGGTACCGATCTCGAGCACGTCGCCGCCTTCCCAGGCGGGAGCCAATATGAGACGCGGATTTCCGACGCGTCCTTTCGATCCTTGCTGGTCGACAGCGACGAGCGCGAGGCAACGGCAGGGCAGCACGGCGCCGGGAAAGCTCGCGTGGCTGTGCAGGCATAGCGCGTCGACCGGATCGCCGTCCGCACTTTTGGTCCCAGGCACGAAGCCCCAGTCGAACGGATAGGAGATCCCCGCGGCGAGGCTGCGCGATACGGTAAAGATCCCTTGCGCCTCATCGAGCTTGTATTTGATCGCAGAGCCACGCGGCGTCTCGACCACCATCTGCACGCGCCCCTTGGCGTCGAAGGGAGCCAGGCTCAGAAAATGTGGCGCCATAGGCGACTGTCCTCACGATCCATATCTGCGTTTTCCCGCCGGCGGCTTATCCCATAGCACGCCGAGGCGGAGGCTCGATGTAGCCCGCAACGCGTATCCTTTTAACGCTAACGCATAAGAAAGGCTGGGCTTGTGATTTGCGGACATCGGCCTGCCCGGGCAGCATAGTGGCGATCGACCACAGCCTGCTACAGCGGAGGCTATCCCATGTCCATTTCACTCGCGCAGATCGTCGTCTGGGCCATCGTCGGGCTGATCGCAGGCAGCCTCGTCGGCTTTGTCGTGAAGGGCGACCGCAAGGGGTTCGGTCTCTGGGCCAATCTCGGCATCGGATTCGCCGGCGCGCTCATCGGCGGGCTGCTGTTTCGTCTGCTCGGTCTCTTTCCCGGCCTCGACCAGGTCACGATCTCGCTTCGGGACGTGACGGCGGCGGTGGTCGGATCGCTGCTCGTTCTCGCGATACTCTGGTTCAGACAGCGCGAGAAGATCTAACTTGCGGGCATTCCCAGGGCGACACCGTCCACCGCATCGCGATCGTAAAAGGGGCAAAGCGCCGGCACGAGGCCGGCGCTTTGCCTTGTGCTTCTATGCGGGATAGCCGCCCTTCGCGCTTCCGCTCAGGAAACGCTTGGTCAGCACGTAGTGAACCAGACCGGCGATCAGGCAGGACGGAACAGATGCGCTGATCCAATTGAAAAGGGCGTTATTGGCGGTGAGGGACAGCGGATTGAAGAGCGCGTAGTACACCAGCCCGCCGACGGCGAGCGAGACGAACGCGACCCAGTTAACGCCACCCCAGAACGAGTAGGATTTACCCGGGGCATCGCTGTAGAGATCGCGCGAGTTCACCTGTCCCCGGCGCAGGAGAACATAATCCACCGCGGTCACGCCCGAGAGCGGCGCAAATCCCAGGGCGGTCCAGGCCAGGAAGACAAAGAAGTTGTCGTATATCTGCGCCGGGAAGAACGATACGACGATCACCGGAATGAAGAGTGCTCCGGTCAGCACGCCCCACG
>JAFKKW010000354.1 GCA_017304275.1 Hyphomicrobiales bacterium
TCCTTCGAGACGCCCTCCTTCACGGTCTTGCCGCCGGCCTCGACGAGGTCCTTGGCCTCCTTGAGGCCAAGGCCCGTGATGGCGCGCACTTCCTTGATGACGTTGATCTTCTTGTCGCCGCCCGACTTCAGGATGACGTTGAACTCGGTCTGCTCCTCGGCGGGTGCGGCAGCAGCGCCAGCGGGGGCAGCGGCCACAGCAACGGCAGCAGCAGCCGACACGCCCCACTTCTCCTCGAGAAGTTTGGCGAGCTCGGCTGCTTCAAGAACGGTCAGCTTCGACAGGTCATCAACGATCTTTGCGAGATCCGACATTGTATATAGTCCTTCCGGTTAAGCCTTCGAGGGGTGGCGCTTTGTCCCAGCCCATTTTTCTGCTGGAAGCGCCGGTTTCGGTAGTTTCCACAACAGCTTGCGAGGCAGCGCCTTTTCGGTGCGCGGCTCCGCCACGAGCGTTTAAGCGGCTTCGCCCTGCGATGCCTTGGCCTGGATGACGCGCGCGAGCTTTGCGCCGGGCTCCTTGACCGTGCGGGCGATCTTCGTCGCCGGCGCGTTCAAGAGACCAATCAGCGTTGCTCGGAGCTCATCAAGCGAAGGCAGGCTGGCGAGGGCTTTGACGCCGTTCGCGTCAAGGACCGAGGCGCCCATCGCTGCGCCGAGGATCACGAGTTTCTCGTTCTCCTTGGCGTAGTTGACGGCGACCTTCGCCGCGGCAATCGGATCCTTCGAAAAGGCCAACACAGTCGGCCCCGTGAAGAGATCGGAGATGCCTTCGGCTTGGGTATCCTTGAGCGCGAGCTTCACCAGCTTGTTCTTGGCAACTTTGACAGACCCGCCCGCCTCTTTGACGCGCTTGCGGAACTCTGCCGATTGAGCTGCCACCATGCCGGTGTTGTGGGCGACGACGACCACGCCCGTGTCCTTCAACACGTCGTGGAGAGACGTCACGAGCGCCTTTTTTGCGGCTCTATCCACCTGCTCACTCCTGGTTGCGAAAGACCCGTTCACGGGGTCCCTCGCGGGTTGCACCTTGCCGCGGCTTGCGACCTCTCCCTTGGTAAGGGAGGGCTTGACCGCGACGCTCGTCCTGTCCCGACCGCGCGCCGGAGCGGCACGGTGCTGACCCAGAAGGCTCATACCGGATGCGGGCCTTGCGGCCTCAAATCCGGGTGGTCTCCCGTCTCATGCGGGCCCTCAGCTGAGGATTAAGCGTCACCGGAGAACCGGATCGGCGCCCATCAATCTTGGACAGGTCTCCGGCTATCGGACCCGAAAGTCCTCGGCTGGAGAGATCCGCGTCGCAGCCAAGGCCACGGCGCGGAATTCTTGATTGCTACGCCGCGGGCGTAGCGGAAACGACGGTGCCGGTGTCGAGCTTGAGGCCGGGCCCCATGGTTGAGGAGAGCGACACCTTCTTGATGTACGTGCCCTTGGAGCCCGCGGGCTTGGCCTTGGTCACGGCATCGACGAATGCGCGGATGTTCTCGACCAGGGCCTGCTCCGTGAAGCTCGCCTTGCCGACGCCGGCGTGCACGATGCCCGCCTTCTCCACGCGGAACTCGACCGAGCCGCCCTTGGCGCCCTTGACGGCGTTGGTGACGTCCATGGTTACCGTGCCGACGCGCGGGTTCGGCATCAGGCCGCGCGGGCCCAGCACCTTACCGAGACGGCCGACGAGGCCCATCATGTCGGGCGTGGCGATGCAGCGGTCGAAGTTGATCGTGCCCTTGGAGACGATCTCGACCAGATCCTCGGCGCCAACGACGTCGGCACCGGCGGCCTTCGCCTCATCGGCCTTGGGACCGCGGGCGAACACGGCGACGCGCGCCGTGCGGCCCGAGCCGTTCGGCAGGTTGCAGACGCCGCGCACCATCTGGTCGGCATGCTTCGGATCGACGCCGAGGTTCATGGCGATCTCGACCGTCTCGTCGAACTTCGCCTTGGCGCGCCCCTTGATGAGGCGCACAGCCTCGTCGACGGCATAGGCCTTATTGGCGTCGATGCCCTTCTGCACCTCGGCATTGCGCTTGCCGCCGGCGAGGCGGGTGGCGGCAACGACCTCGGGAGCGACGGACGACTTCTTCGCGGGCTTTTCTTTTGCTGCTGCTTCTTTCGCCATGTCGTTACTCCACCACCTTGAGGCCCATCGAACGGGCGGAGCCAGCGATCGTCTTGGTGGCCTGCTCGAGATTGTCCGTGTTCATGTCCTTGATCTTCAGCTTGGCGATTTCCTGGAGCTGAGCCATGGTGATGGAGCCCGCCACGTCGCGGCCGGGGTTCTTGGAGCCGGAACCCGGCTTGCCGGTCGGCTTCATGCCGGCCGCCTTCTTGATCAAGTACGTCGCCGGAGGCGTGCGCATCTCGAAGGTGAACGAGCGGTCCGAATAGACCGTGATCTTCACCGGAATCGGTGTACCCTGCTCGAGGTCCTTCGTCTTGGCGTTGAAGGACTTGCAGAATTCCATGATGTTGACGCCGCGCTGGCCAAGCGCAGGACCGATCGGCGGAGACGGATTGGCCGCTCCCGCCGGGACCTGAAGGTTGATATAGCCGTCGATCTTCTTTGCCATCGTATCCCCTAAGTTCTCGGGAAGACTGTTTGCTTCCCAGGGTTAGCGGTCAGCGGGTGCGAACAATTCGCTCGAACCCTCCCGCGGGTTTGGCCCGGTCTGCCGTCGCCGGCTTCTCGCGCCCTCGACCGGCGCAGCCATCGCACCGGAAGCTCTTCGATTTCGTTTCCCGTCTAGGCCGGCACTTTCTCCACCTGCTGGAACTCAAGCTCGACGGGCGTCTTGCGGCCGAAGATCGAGACGCCGACCTTGAGACGGGACCGCTCGCCGTCCACCTCCTCGACCTCGCCCTGGAACGAAGCGAAGGGACCGTCGACCACCTTCACCTGCTCGCCCACCTCGTAGATGATCGAGGGCTTCGGACGCTCGACGCCTTCCTTGACCTGGTTCAGGATGCGGGCGGCCTCGTCGTCGGAGATCGCGATCGGCTTGTTGTCGGCCCCCAGGAACCCGGTCACCTTCGGCGTGTTCTTGATGAGGACGAAGGCGGCGTCCGTCATCTCCATGTGCACCAGCACGTAGCCGGGGAGGAACTTGCGCTCGGCCTGCACCTTGCGGCCACGCTTCACCTCCACGACCTCCTCGGTCGGGACCACCACCTCGTCGAACAGATGGTCGAGGCTCGCCGACCGCGCGCGCTCCTTGATGGCGTCGGCCACCTTGCGCTCGAAGTTTGTGTAGGCGTGAACGATGTACCAGCGCTTGGCCATAATCAGATCGTCTCTCGTGTCCTGCCCGCGCGCCGGGGCCAGCGCAAAACAGCTCGTCCGCTCAATGCTCAGGCGCCGAGCCGGAGCACCCAATTCACCACGTGCCCAAGCACCTGATCGGTAATGAGGAAAAACACTGCAGCCAGGCTCACCATGAAGAGGACCATGAGCGTGGTAATCCACACTTCCTTCCACGTCGGCCAGGTGACTTTCGAGACCTCCTGCCGTACCTCTTGAACGAATTCGAACGGATTGAACTTCGACATCAAAACCGCTTCCTAAGCGCCATGCGACAAATTGACGCGCCCTGCCCAAAGGGTGCATCCATCAAGTCAGATCAGGCGCCCTATTCACTGATCCGCCTCAACAAAACCTCATGGCAGGGGAGGAGGGTCTCGAACCCCCAGCCTTCGGTTTTGGAGACCGACGCTCTGCCAATTGAGCTACTCCCCTATCGCAAGGCTCATACACGCCTCATCGACGCGAAAGGCGCACATGCCTTATGCGGGGGCGGCATCCTTAGCCGAACTTTTTACGTTTGTCACCGTCTTGCGGCCATTTTATTGGCCATGCCGCGCACAATCTCGCGGTTTGTCCCGGGTCTTCTTCAAGAGCGGCGCACGCCGGCGGGATATCGGCGCAATCCGGAGGGATTTTTATTGTCCTGTCAGCCTGTTTTCTCGACGACCACGGCCGAACCGTAGGCCAACACCTCCGTCACGGCGGAGGCGATCTCATTGGCGTCGTAACGCATGGCCAGCACGGCGTTGGCGCCCGCCTCCTCGGCATGCTGGACCATCAGGTCGAACGCCTCCTGGCGCGTCTGCTCGGCGAGCTTGGTGTAGACGGAGATGGTGCCACCGAACAGGATCTGGATCGCCGCGCCGATATTGCCCACGACGCTGCGCGAGCGGACCGTGAGACCGCGCACCACGCCGAGATGCTTCACCACCCGATAACCCTCGAGTTCGTTGGTGGTGGTGACGAGCATGGCAGCACTCCCCGTTAATGGGCCGCGGCGCAGGACTTCGGTCAAGCAAGACGTGGAGCGGGTGATGGGAATCGAACCCACGTATTCAGCTTGGAAGCGGCACTGGACAACCACAGACCATTACGGAGCAATACTTCGCCTCCCTGAGAGTCCATGTACATCGGCGAGCCCTGCTCCAGTTTCTAAATATCACTTGCCTACCCAAGTCCCCGCCAAGCCTTACCGGACAGATTTGGCAAACGCGAGGCTCAACAGAATAGAGAGCGCGGTTTCAGGCGTTGAAAAACGCTCCTGATGGCCCAACGATCAGCCTGACGCTTGTGTCCTGCGGCGTTACTGGCTGCCCTGGGTTGCGATGTCCGAGGCTATGGATGAAAAGGGCTGGTCGGCGACCTTGTTGAGTTGTTTGGTTGCCGCCCCCAACGGCATGCGATGCGTAAGGTACGCTTTCACCTTGTCGCCAAAGGCAAGGATATCCCCTGTGCCTTGCCCTGACTTGATCAGGCTGTCGCGCACCATCAGCGCAACGACGTGCTCCAGGACAGTCATCCGCGCCGGCATTTGGGCCTCCTCGTGAGGCGATGCATTGCTCATTTGCTCATGGTCCTGCTGTTTCAAACACTATCTCCAAGTGGCACTCAGTGGCTCGTTTGCCGGCGTGCTCGCCATCGTACGCGCTCGTTCCACGTTCCGGCAGGAGGGCGTGCCGAGTGAAGTCGACGAGCGCGTGCGGGCGTTGTCCGAGGAAGTCTTGATCGACGGCGACGAGGAGCGGAGAATAGCGGTCCGACATCGTCTCGCCCGCAGACTTCTGGACGATCCCGTCGTGTATGTCGACGAGCTTCAAGGCGATGCTCTGGCCTAGTACATGAACCCGCGCGGTGCGATGGCCGCCATTTTCTGGTCGCGAGATGCCAATCGCCCGGAACTGCGTCTGGGCGCATCATAGCGGAACGCGCGGGCTCGCCGCGAGCTTGGGGAAGAGGTGTGCCAGGCTGGCCGGAATGACATCGGGCCCGTGGATATTCCTGAGATGGACGGCCAGTCCATGCAGGACATTCTTCTGATGGTGACGCCGCTCGAACTGCCGCGCGCTGACCCGGTAGAGATGCGTCAATAGCCGTCGCCCGGCTTCGATCGTGACCGCGGCAAGAATAGGCTTGAGCGCCGGCGGAACGGTGCGCACCTTGGGCGAGAGAAAGAACAAGCCGAGCTTCAGCCGGGTGAGGGGCGCGACCGTATAAAGCTCGGCGGTCAACTGGGCCGCGTCGCTGCGCCGATCGGCCGCGAGCAAGGCCGTTCCCTTGAGGACCAGCAGATACACATGGAACTCGGAGCCGGGTTCGCTTTGCAGAAGTCGGAGGGTGCGGCGGAGCCCGTCACTGGCCAAGCCTCAGAAGTCCGCTATTCGACGCTGAGCAGACTTCGTTCCCGCCAACTGGGGTCGGTATGTGTGGTCCCGACTTGTTCGTGGTAATTCCGCGAAGCAAAGCCCCGCTTGCAAACAAGTGCTGCCCTCGCTAGAGGCGGACACTCCTAGATGACCAAGTCGCCACTTGGCAACTTCCAAATAGTCCACTAGCGTTAGAGTGGCTTTGAATTTGACGGGGGTCCAATGCAGATTTTTAAGTTCGGCTTGCTAGCCGCAGTTGCGCTGTGCCCGTTATCGGTGACTACACAGGCCGCCGATTGTACGAGGGTCGCGGCTGTTGGTAACAACTTCACGCACGATGCTGCCGTGCTGTTCTCCGAAAACGCTCTTAAGAATACGATCGCCGGGCGAGGTCTCATACCCAAGGGGCCAGTGAAGACCACCTGCGATTCAGGATCGGCGATGATCGAGTGCCACTCGTCACAGATGGCCTGCAAGGGCGGGACGCCGGCGACCTGCTTAGGACCCTGGCTATGCTTCTGAACCGGCGCGAGACATAAACTCGTTTCGGACCTTTTCAATTCGCACATGGCTACACGATGCAGGTGGCGCTTGTGGCCAATGGCGCGCGAGCGCCGTTTAACGGCAAAGTCCCAATAGCGGAAATCGACACGTACCTAGTCGGCGCCCCCGTACACTCGCCGACCACGTCTGCTCATTGGCGTACTGCAGCCATTCGTTGGCCCGCGTGAAGCATCGCCTCGACCTGCGAACAGGACCTGGCCCGGCTTTCGTCCTGCAAGTCTAAGATAGTCGTCGACGCCGTTTGGTTACCTTCCGTCGATTTTGACCCGTAGCTGCCCCGAGCAACTGCAGTATGAGTAGTAGGTCTGCGAATGCGACGCGCTGCACGCGACTGACTGAGGAGTGCCTTCGGCAATCGTCAGCCCTGAGCCCCCTTGAGCTTTGGTCGCAAAGTCGTTGAGCTGCACGACGGTGTCGTCGAACCGTCCCTGCGCCTCAGCGAACCGCACGAAACCGACCCGCTCGACGAGGATCTCTTTGGGCGTCGGCGTGTGCGCGAATAGCGCCATCACCTTTACGCCTCCGCTCGAGCGACCTCTCGTCGAACCTGCTTCGCCAAATCCGACTGACTTGTTCCGTGACGGGTTGCTTGGGGCGCTTGGTCATGCAGCATCCACAGGATGTGTCTCGATCCGGTCGCGCCATCGCGTATGACAGCCAGCCCGCAAGCGATGAGAATGGCGCCCAAGCAGTTGACGAAAACCTCAAAGCGATGTTGAGGCTGCGAGCGATTGTAGAGGAGCAAGGCACCTCCTCCAGAAACTATGAGGACACCTAGAATGAGGATTGAAGTCGAATCCATCAGGTTTTCCTTGATCTCTGTCGATCAGGAAAGCGGCATATACGCACCGACTATCCAGAGCGCCAACACCAGAAGCAGGTTGAAAATCGCTTCGCCCAGGTAGTCGAGGCCGATATCCCGCTGCGCTGCCATCTGGCCGACAGCGCCAAGGCGGATGGGAGAATTCCGTGCAGGATAGCCCCACGCGACCGTCTCCTCTCACGCACACCAGAGCCGTATCCACTGGAGGATGAGAATTGGCCGCTCAAGCTGAAAGGAACCTGACAACACATCGGCCGGCGTAATGGGCGTGTTCGGCAGCTTGACTATTTTTCTACTACAGTCAGGACCAGACGCCCGCGAGTGTTATTGCGGGAGCACTCTGGGTGTGCCGCCGGGCCGCTTGGCGGAATCGAACCTCTCCTACTGAGCCGGGCGCGGAACGGACGAGGGGCTGTGGGAGAGCGATCTTTAGATTAACGATACCCCTTGCAAGAAAAGCAACGCTGTTCCGATATTCCGGGTCGCGCTGAGCGAGGCACTCCAAGTGAACAGGAGGTCCTAACAGAAGTTCGTCACCTGTGCGTTGGAGAGAAGAATGAGACTCCTTCTGATCGAGGACGAGGCGTTGCTGGGCGAGGCGGTAGCGGCTCACCTCCACAGACTGCATGCCGTCGATTGGCTGCAATCCCTTGAAGAAGCGTCGGGGGCGATCAAGGCGGTCGCCTATGATCTCATTCTGCTGGATCTCAATCTTCCGGACGGCCACGGGCTTGATCTCCTGCGGTCCTTGCGAAAGAGCGGCCAGAGCATTCCGGTGATCATCATCACCGCACGCGATCAGATCCGAGACCGTATCGAGGGGCTTAACGCGGGCGCCGATGACTACGTGCTAAAGCCATTCGATCTCGACGAGCTGACCGCGCGCATTCACTCCGTTCAGCGCCGCGCGTCCGCACTGCCGAGCCCGCGGTTCAAGGTCAGATCTCTCGAAATCGACCAGACAGACCGCATGGTGTGGCGAGACGGAGAGGAAATCCATCTTACGGCTCGCGAGTGGGCCTTGCTGGAATGCTTTATCAGGAGGCTCGGTGCCATTGTGCCGAAGGCGAAGCTCGAGGAAGCGTTGTACGATTTCGGGTCAGAGATCGAGAGCAACGCCGTCGAGGTGTACGTGAGCCGTTTGCGCAAGAAGCTGGGTAGTGATGCCATCCTCACGGTTCGCGGTCTTGGCTACAGGATGACGGTGTAACCATGCGTCCCTGGTCGATAAAGCAGAGACTTAGCCGGGCGCTGATCGCGCTCGTCGCGATATTCTGGATCGTGGGCGTTGCGGTAGCGGGATTTGCCGTTCGTCAAGAGATCACGGAAGTCTTCGACAGCGCGTTGCGCCAAACCGGCGGTGAACTCGTCCCCGTTGCGCTTGACGAGTACCGTCGCAAGGTTTCGGGGCAAGGCGATCCGTGGCCTTACCAGGCGCGGTCGCCGTCCTTCAGCGCAAGCCGCAGCCACGTGCACTACCTGCTGCGCGACCGTAGCGGCGTGCTTGTACTTGGGTCCACGGGGGCTCCCGCGCAGCTGCCAATCCCGCTGAAGCGAGGCTTTTATGACTGGGGTGATTATCGCTACTACACCGATTTTCTGAGTAACGAAGGTCTATGGTTTGTCATTGGCCATGAATTACAGGAACGGCGGGAGGCGGCCATGGGTTTGTGGCTGGGTCTGTCGTCGCCGTTGATCGCCCTCTTGCCGATCGCAGTCTTTGCCGTGTGGCGCACCGTCGACCGCATGACAAAGCCCATTTCGCGCATCTCCCAGGAACTTGAGGCACGCGGCGGCAGCGATCTTAAGCCGATCGATACGACCGGACTACCGTCTGAGCTTACGCCGGTGATCGAATCCGTAAATACGCTGATGGCCCGTCTCAAGGCCGCGATCGAATCCGAGCGCGCATTTGTAGCCAACGCCGCCCATGAGATGCGTAATCCGATCGCGGCCGTGCAGGCACAAATTCAGGTCCTCGCCGCCAATCTCCGGGGCACGGCCGATGGGTCACGGGCCGAAGGCTTGGCGTCGCAGCTCGCCAACCTTGGGCGCCGCGTCGAGAAGATGCTGCAGATGGCGCGCGCCGAAGCGGGCCTTGGTCATTCCCGTGAGCGTACAGACCTCATTGCGATCGCCGCGCTGGTTGTCGACGACTTCAGCCAGCAGTCGAATATCGGCGCGCGGTTGACATTCGAGGCGGAAGACGAAGAGAGCTGTTGGGTGGCGATGGATGAGGACGCAGTTGCGATCGTCCTGCGCAATGTGATCGAGAATGCGGTGCATCACGGTAGGGCCGACCAGCCAATCGAGGTTCATGTCGAGCGCGACCACACCATCCGCGTTATCAACGCGTGTGATGTCCTGCCGCGGCCAACCCTTAGGGAACTCACCCGGCGGTTCCGGCGGGGCAACGCGCGGATAGCAGCTGGCAGCGGGCTTGGATTGACCATCGTGGACATGATCATGGGCCAGGCCGGAGGGTCATTGACGCTGGCATCACCGGCGCAAGGCCGCTCTGACGGCTTCGAGGCTGTCCTTAAATTTCCCGGAGTCATTTGAACTCCCGCCTTGAGGGCCATTTTCAGGCAGTTGTCAGGTTGAGGTTGGACACTCTTTCCGCGCGTAAGGCGCGACGGAGGGAGCCGTGTACGCAACTATCGTCATTCCGGCGTACAATGAGCAAGATTGCATCGGACCTCTGCTGCGTGAGGTCATCGATGCCTGCCGCGGGCTTCCGGTGCGGGAGATCATCCTGGTCGATGACGGAAGCACGGACCAGACCTCCGAGCGTGCCATTGCTGCGTCTGAAGACAACGGCATGTTGCGCATCATTCGCCACGGGCGACGCCTGGGTCAGAGTCGGGCTCTTCTGACCGGAGTCCAGGCTGCATCACGGGATCTGATCGTGACCCTCGATGCGGACGGCCAGAACGATCCGGCCGATTTTGAGAAGCTTTTTGCAGCTTATGTAAGCCAGCAGACGCAGACGACGCGTATGATCGTCGCCGGTCAACGGCGGAATCGCCGAGACTCATTTGTCCGGCGCATATCCTCGCGGATCGCGAACAACGTGCGCGCGATCTTGCTCAACGACAATGTGCGCGACACCGGCTGCAGTCTGAAGCTGTTTCGCCGCCAGGATTTTCTCGAGCTTCCGTTCTTCGATCACATCCACCGCTTCATTCCCGCGATGATGAAAGCATCGGGCGTGAAAGTCGTGCTCGTCGATGTCGGTCATCGCCCGCGCACGGCGGGCCTCTCCAAGTATGGCGTCTGGGATCGCTTGTGGGTTGGCGTCCACGATCTGATCGGTGTGCGCTGGCTGATGAAGCGTCACGTCGCCAACGTTGAGCTTGAGGACGTGTTGTGACCTTTCCAGGGTCCGACACGCTATGGCTTGGCATCGGATTCGCCGGCCAAACGCTGTTCTTCATGCGCTTTTTCGTGCAGTGGATCGCATCGGAGCGGGAGCGGCGCTCCGTGATCCCGCGCGCCTTCTGGTACTTCAGCTTGGGCGGCGGCGTTGTGCTGCTGGCGTACGCGATACGCCGCGCCGATCCGGTTTTCATCATCGGTCAGGCAACCGGACTTTTGATCTACGGACGCAATCTCTACTTCGTCGCCGGCCGGTCTCGACCTGCCGCTGAGACCGCGGGGGTATCACGTGGCATCGAACGTTAGAGCGGCGGACCGGCAGGGCCTTGCGGCGGTACTGTTCTTCGGAGTCCTCGTCGTCGCCA
>JAFKKW010000355.1:0-10778 GCA_017304275.1 Hyphomicrobiales bacterium
GTCGACGCGGAGGCCGTCTCGGAAGAGGTCGGCGCGGCCTCGACCCGGGCGCAGCTCCACAGCCTGCTCGTGAAGGGCGTCGCGGCGACCCTCGTCGACGTGCTGTGGGCGGCCGAGGTGCTCGGCGACGACGCCGGCGCGCACGCCGAGATCCTGCGCTGGTTCGAGGAGGCCTCCGCCGCGTCGGCCCAGGCGCTGCTGCGCGACACCGCCGAGCACCACAAGACGCGTCAGCTCGAGCTCACCGACGTCAGCGAGATGCTCGCCGAGGCCGGCTACGAGCCGACGATGACCGACGGCATCGGGCTCACCCACTCGCGGCTGCTGCACAGCCGCAAGATCCCGCACGCCCGCTGACGGTCGAGCCCGCACGCGCGGCGCCGGTCGAGGCCGTGATCACAGCGGGCTCGACCGCCAGGCTCAGCGCACGCCCTCCTCGCTGTAGGCCGTGATGCTCGGGTCGCGGTCGACCACGCTCGTGCCGCGCCCGATGCGCGGCACCGCCATGATCCGCTGCACGAACCCCTGGATCGACTCGTCGGGGTCGGCGGGGGCGATCACGCCGCCGTCCTCCCCCCCGAGCCGGTCGACGCGTCCGTTGGTCTGATCGAATCCGAAGGGAACCATGGTGCCCTGCCTCCGTGCGCGCTCCGCGCGCCACTCGGGGAGCCCTCGCCAGCCGAGACAGGGCCCCGCGAGATCGAGAGTACGAGCGACGCGCCCGCGACGGACGGGCCGAAGGTCCCGCCGGAGTCAGTAGTCCAGTTGCTGCTGCAGCCGGTCGAGCGCCTGGTTGAAGGGGAGTTGGCGCACGTCGTAGCCGGCCTCACGGGCCCGCGTCAGGAAGTCGGTGACGTAGCTCGTGAGCCAGAGGTTGGCGTTGCCGGGTCCCCAGCTTCCGAAGGCGCCGGAGCTATCCTGCATGTCGAAGACGCGGGCGATGGCGCCCTGCACGCGCTCCTTCAGGGCCTTGTCGGCGCCGAGACCGATGCGGGCGGCAACGGCGTTGGCGTAGACGAGCGGGAGGGCGCGGGAGACCGTCTGCTCGGCGCAGCCGTAGGGGTAGCGGTCGAGCGCCGTCAGGAGGCCCGGCACGTCCATGCTCGCGGCCGGTCCGACCGAGAGGTTGACGGTTGTGCGGTTGCGGATCAGGCCCGCCAGCAGGTCCTTCGACAGCGTGAGCTTGCCGCCGTTGCCTGCAAGCTTCGCAACCGTCGTGCGCTTGATGTCGCCGGCCGGCGGCTTCACGTCGAGCGTCAGGCGGCGCGACAGCGAGAGGCCATCCGGACCCGCGACGCGGACGTCGTAGAGACGCAGGCCGACGTCGGTCGGCTTGAAGGTGACGACCTGCGATTTGCGCTCGCCGTCCTTGAGGTCGACGGCCTTCTCGGCCAGCGCGGTCTCGCCTTCGGTCTCGTCGATCAGCTTGGCCGTATAGGCGCCGGCCGGGCCATCGACGTTGTGCAGCGAGAGGTCGACGCGGGCCTCGTCGCCGAGCGTCAGGAAGCGCGGCGCGGAGGCGGTGAGGGCGACGCTGTCGCGGACGATGACGTCGCTCGTGCCGTGTCCGAGCTTGTCCCTGGTCCAGGCGACCGCCATGACACGCACGGTGCCGTTGAAACTCGGCAACGGGAAGGTGACGTGCGCCGTGCCGTCGGCGCCGACGGTGACGATGCCGGAGTAGTAGGACACGGTTTCCTCGACGGGCGGGGTGCCCTGGAGGCCCGCGCCTTCCATGCCGTCGCCGCCGGAGCGCAGCTTGCCGCGCTCGGCGCGCATGCCGTCGATCAGGCGGCCGTAGAAGTCGCGCAGCTCAAGGGCGAGCCTGCGCTGGGCGTAGAAGTGGGCTTCGGGTGCGGGGACCTGGTAGCGCGTCAGGTTCAGGATGCCGACGTCGACGGCAGCGATCGTGACGCGTGCGTCCTCGCCGGCCGTGAGGCCGTCGATTTTGACGGGGATCGCGAGGTCGGACGCGCTTTTCACCTTCTCCTGGGTCGCGACGCTGACCTTGAGCGTGCGGTTGGCCTGATCGACGCCGATCCAGCGCACGCCGATGGCGCGGCTCGGCATGCGCTTGGCGACCTCGTCCATCGGGCGATAGAGCAGCGCGGTGGCATACGCGCCGGGACCCCAGTCGTCGCCGATCTTGATGTCCACGTCGCCGCCGCCCTTCGGCAGCTCGATTTCCTGCGATGACAGGAGGCCGCGGCCGAGCACGGTCACGAGCGCCTTGCCGCCTTGCTTGGCGGCGATGCGCAGCTTGGCGGTGTCGCCGGGCTGATAGGTGGCCTTGTCGAGCGCGACGTCGAGCATCTCGGGGCTCTCGGCGGTCTCGCCGCCCGTGTACCAGCCGGCGTTGAAGACGACGCTCGACAGCGTGCCGCCGGTTTCGGCCGAACTCACCTCGAGGCGATAGCGGCCGTAGTCGACGTCTGCCGAGATGGCAGCCGGCGTATCGGCGGTGGCGTCGACGGCGCCGTTGGCGATCTTGCGCGTGATGGTCTGGCTCTCGTAGGTCCAGTTGCCGTCGCGGCGGTACCACTGCCACGAGGTGTCGAGACGGACGAGGTTCCAGTCGAGATGCGCAGGCGTCGGCTTGCCATCGGCGTCGAGCAGGACGACCTCAAAGTTTGCCTTCTCGCCTTCGCCGAGCGCCGTGGTGTTGAACTGCGGCTTGATGCCGATGCGCGGCGCGTCGAGGCTGACGGGCAGTGTAATGGAGCGCTCGATGGTGCGGCCGCCGTCCTCGCGCAGGCGCACGATGACGTTGGCCTCGAGGGGCTTCGCGGTCTTGGTGACAGCCGGCAGCGCGACGGTGAGCGCGGCCTTGCCGTCGGCGCCGGTCAGAGGAAGATTCTCGAGCGGCTGGCGCACGGGGCTCACGGTCTCGTCGGCCTCGCCGAAGCGGTAGCCTTCGAAGCCCGCGAGATCCTTGGCGGATGGCTTGACGACGATGTCGCCTTCGAGCGCCATGTTCGCGGCGGGCGGGCCGTAGAGGAAGCGGCCTGAGACGTCGATGGTCTTGGTCTCCTCGGGCGCGAGCTTGCCGGCGCCCTCGGTCAGCGTCATGTCGAGGCGTTCGGGAACGTAGTCCTCGACCAGGAACGAGACCTGGGTGATCGGATCAGCGTTCGGGTCGGCGTGCAGCTTGGCGCGCCAGGTTCCGGTCATGGCGCCGCCGCCGAGGGCGAGGTGCAGCGTGCGGCCGCCGATTTCGTTGTCGGTCAGCGCGTAGCGGCCGTGCTCGACGCCATCGGGGCGCACGACGATGACGGTTACGGGCAACGTCGCGGCGGCGCCGGTCGTGTCGCGCACGATGGCGGTGACGTTCACCTCCTCGCCGGGCCGGTAGACGCCGCGCTCGGTGTAGAGGTAGCCGTCGAGCGGGCCCGGCGCATCGCGGCCCTTCACGCCGCGGTCGGAGAGGTCGAAGGCGTTGCTGGTGAGGTCGAGGAAGGCGTACTCGCCACTGCCGTTTTCGGCGACGAGGATGGCGGGCGCGTTGCCGCCCTGGCCTTTCGACTGGCCGGGCTCGAAGCGCACGTAGCCGGTGTTGTCGGATTTGGCGGTGGCGAGGATCTCGTTGTTGCGGGCGACGAGGCGTACGGTCACCGCCGCGACGGGCTCGGCACTGGCGAGCGAGCGCACGAAGGCATGCACGCCGTCGTCGCCGGAGAAGGCGGTGAGGCCCAAGTCCGAGACGATGAACCACTGGGTGGCCTGCTCGCGCCAGCTATCGTTGTCGCCCTGCTCGGCGGGGCGCGCGATCATGGCGTAAGCGCCGGGCTTCAGCTCGCCGATGGCTTCGCTGACCGGGAAGGCGACGGTGACCTCGGCGTTGAGCTTGCTCTGGACCTCCAGCTCGCCCTTGTAGACCTCGCTGCCGGTTCGGCTCTTCAACTCGTCGAGCTGATAGCCCTGAAGCTGACGGTCGAGGTCGCCATTGCCGAGGGCGTTGGCGAGGCTGCGGTCGCCGATGCGGTAGACCTCGATCTCGACCTTGCTCGTGTTGACGGCGACCAGCGGGATGCCGTTCTGGCCGCGCGTCGGCAGTACGTAGCTCTTGCCGGTGAAGTGCACCATCGGCTTGCGGTCGGGGACGTAGATGGCGAGCGTCAGGGGCTTGGCGAGCGGCTCGTTGACGTCGGAGGGCAGGCCGGCGCGGACCTGGATCTCATAGCGTTCGCCGTGCTCGACGCCATCGATGCAGAGCTGGCTGCCTTCGACGGAGACCGACTGCGGGTCGCGGCCGTTGACGGAGACGAACTTGGCGAAATCGGTCTGTCCGCGCGAGAGGTTCTCGGAGAACTGGACGCAGACGCGCGGCTGAGCGGCATCGCCGTCGGTGGCGTAATCGGTCATGCGGAAGCCGTGCTCGGCGCGCAGCTTCTCGTAGGCGTCGCGCACGTCGGCGGCGTCGACGAGGGAGAGGCTCGCTTTCATCGCATCGATGGCGGGGCGCCAGTAGGAGCGGCGCTGCATGGCGTCGCCGAGCACGGCGAGGGCGCGGGCCTTCATGGCGGGATCGCTTGCGAGCTTGTAGGCGCGGTAGGCAGCGCCCGAGGCGTTCACCGGGAGGTCGTAGGTCTCGGACTTGTTCGGGTCCGGCTTGATGGCGAGCAACGCCTTGGCGAGGCCGATCCAGTTCTCGGGGCTCTTGCGGTCCGTGGCGACGGCGATGGCGAAGGTGCGCGAGGCGGCGCGCGGATCGGGTCCGAGCAGACGCTCGGCGGCGAGCCTGACTTCGGCGGCTTTGCGGCCGTCGGGGTTCCAGGTGTCGCGGCTGTAGGTCTCGTAGCGCTCCGCGTCCTTCTCGACGCCCTTGTGTGCGAAGGGACGTTCCTCGGCGTGGCCGGCGGCGACGCTCACGAGGAGGCAGAGACCGATCAACAGGGACTGGAGGGCGCGCATCGCGGATCACCTTCAAGGTTTGAAAGCGGATTCGGCCGACGGCCAAATCTCGTTGCCTGACAATACCATCGGGTGGCCGGGCGAGGTGAAGCCCATCAGGGCCGAATGATCAAACGTTGGCGGCAAGCTGAATATTACCGGCAAATTCCGCCGGATGCGGACGCTTCCGCAGGTGCATGTTCCGCGCGGAACTGACAGGGGGGGATGGCTTGCGCGTTGCAGCGCGTGGCTCTGGGTCCCGGGTCGATGCTGCGCATCGCCCGGGATGACAAGAAGAGCATACCGAAAGAGGGCGCGGAAAATCCCGTCGTCATCCCGACAGCGCGAATGCGAGGCCGGGACCCAGGGCCGCGGACGCAAGAACTCTCAGGTGCGAGAACGACTCAGTGACGAATGGGAAGCAGATGCGGCGTCGCCATCGCTTCGGCGCCGGCGATCAGCGAGGGATCGAACAGGCTCGCCTGACGCAAGCCGGTCCACCGGGGCTCGGCCGTGAGGCTGCCTTGCGGGCCGGCCGCACGCCAGATCTGGGAAAACGAGCGGGCCGCGTGGCTCGCGGTCACAGGGCTGTCGGAGTACAGCGCGTAGTCGTCGCGCTTCAAGGGAGCGCGCCGCATGCAGTCGCCGATCCAGGCGGTGACGCGATCGAGCACGAGCTGCTCGTGGGCGTCGAGAAGGCGGAGATCGCTCACGAAGCGGCATTCCGCGCCTTCGATCTTCTCCGTGCCGGTGCGACGGGCGAGGACGGCTTCAACATGGATGCCAGCCGCCGAAAGCTCGGGAGCAAGCTCTCCGAGGGCACGTGCCGCCGGGCTCTCCACGGAGATTGCCAGCAGACGGTACGTCGTCATGCCGGGCGCGGCGCCCGACGCGCGGAAGGTCTCGATGTGGTTGCGGATGAACGCGCTGAGACGCGCTTCCTTGTCCTCCCTTGCCATGGTCTTCGGAAGAGCGTTTGGGGCGAAGCGCATTCGGTTTGTCCTTGATTGGGAAGGGACAGGGCCCAATCCCGTCGTGTCGTCGTGGCGCCATTTAGGCGGTAAGACGGTTAAGCAAGTGTTTTCGTCGGGCAGTGTTCGGGCAGGCCGGTCGGCGCGCCGGAGACCGAATGTCGGGTCATCGCGACGCGTCCGATTCTAACGAATTGGTCGAGCCGTCACGTGCAAGCCCTTCATCGAGCGCGATAACTCTCGGACCGTTTTTCGCGCGAGATGGGTCCTCAACAGGACGCGCGTCCCGCTGGTCGCCGGAAGGGTCGCCAGAATTTTTTTCGAGGTCCGTCTCTATGCCGCTCAGAGCCCGGCTGAGGCGATCGATGAGGCTGTCCGACCCTTCGCTTTCGGAGGTCGCGGATGGGCGGCTTTCGCTCTCGTCATCGTCCTCGACATCGATGCTGAGCTCGGCCTCGGCACTGCGCGCATATGGTCCGAAGACATCGGACGGGCGCGCTCCGGGGAGACCGTAGCGGGCGCGCGGCCGGCTCCAAGTATCGGGCGCGCGTTGGGTGTCCGCCCGGGTCGCGGGCGCCGAGGCCCGATCCGACACGACGGCGGACGGCCGCTCGCGGTTCGGTGTCACCGTCTGCGGTATGGGATCGAAGGACGGCTCGAGCCGGTGGGTGATGTGATCGCGACGCGCTGGCGTGTGCGAGCCGCGCTTGAAGGAGCGCGCAAACAGACTGCGCAAACGCTCCGCATCCGGTGCGTATACCATGGTGCCGACCTAGTCTTGAGACCGGCGGGAGCCTCTTATGAGTGTGCTCTCCGTCCGTGTCTTACGCGAAATTGCCGATCAGCCCCCGGCATCTCGTGATCGGGGATATCTCTAGTCCTGGTTTTTGTCGCGAGTGCGGCCGCGCGATGTCGGAATCGGCGCGCAGCGATCAGACGCCGCTGCGCTCGCCGAAGACGTAGCCCGAGCCGCGAACGGGGCGGATCGGATCGCGCTCCTTGCCGCGGATCAACGCCTTGCGCAGACGGCCGACGTGAACGTCCACCGTGCGCTCGTCGACGTAGGCATCGCGGCCCCAGACGCCGTCGAGAAGCTGGGTGCGCGAGAGCACGCGGCCCGGGCTTTCCATCAGGAACTCGAGAAGGCGGAACTCGGTCGGGCCGAGGTGCACCTCGCGCAGGCCGCGCGTCACCTTGTGGGCGGGGCGGTCGAGCTCGATGTCGGCAAAGCGCAGAACGTCGGCCATGCGGTCGGGCGAGGCGCGGCGCAGGATGGCTTTCACGCGCGCCATCAGCTCCGGCAGCGAGAACGGCTTCACCACGTAGTCGTCGGCCCCGGTCGAAAGGCCGCGGATACGGTCGCCCTCCTCGCCGCGCGCCGTCAGCATGACGATCGGAATGGATTTGGTTTCCATCCGTGCGCGCATGCGCCGGCAGATCTCGATGCCGGAGACGCCGGGCAGCATCCAGTCCAGGACGAGCAGGTCCGGCTTCTCCTCGGCAACCAGGATCTCGGCTTCCTCGCCGTTCTCGGCATGAGAGACGCGGAAGCCTTCGGCCTCGAGGTTGTAACGAAGCATCTCGGCGAGCGGTGCCTCGTCCTCGATCAGCAGTATTTTTGCCGTCATCGTTCGTCGCTCATGTCAGTTGCGCCTGCTCAGTCCTTCGAAAAAAGGGTCGAGCTGGTGTCGTCGCCCTTGGGGCGGTCGTCGGCGATGTTTACGCCCTTCACCAGGAAGTGGATCGTCTCGGCGATGTTGGTCGTGTGGTCGCCGACGCGCTCGATGTTCTTGGCACCGAACAGCAGGTGGGTCGAAAGGCCGATGTTGCGCGGATCCTCCATCATGTAGGTCAGGAGCTCGCGGAACAGCGAATTGTACATGGAGTCGATGTTCTCGTCCTCGCGCCATACGGCGAGAGCGCGGTCCGCGTTGCGGGCGGCATAGGCGTCGAGCACGTCCTTGAGCTGCGAGAGGGCCAGCTCGCCCATGTGGCGCAGGCCAGTCATCAGGGGCTTGGGATGCGATTCATGGGCGATGGCGAGGGCGCGCTTGGCGATGTTCTTGGCAAGGTCGCCGATGCGCTCCAGGTCGCCGGTGATGCGCAGGGCCGCCATCACGTGGCGGAGGTCGTCGGCGAGCGGCTGGCGGCGGGCGATCATGGAGATCACCTGCTCCTCGATGTCGCGCTCGAGCTGGTCGATCTGCTTGTCGGATTTCACGACCTGCTCGGCAAGCTGCGGGTCGCGGCGTTCCAGCGCATCGAACGACTGGCCGAGGATGTGCTCGGCCAGGCCACCCATCTGGGCGATCTTCCTGTCGAGGAGGGCAAGCTCTTCCTCGTAGGACTTCACAATGTGCTCGTTCATAGGCTCTGCTTCTCCTTTGGGCCTTTCGGCCACGGCAATGGCGGTCGGTGCGGACGCCGGTGCAGGCGCGGGCTTCGCGGCGGGACGCGGTGAGAGCCACGGCATGAAGCCGCCCAGCAGGGGCTTTCGGTCGGTCGTCATAAGGCGGGCTCCTGGCCGAGGTCCGGCGTGTTCCGGTTATGTGCGGGCGTCAGCCGAAGCGGCCCGTGATGTAGTCCTGCGTGCGCTGGTCCTTGGGGTTGGTGAAGATGTCGTTGGTCGCGCCTTCCTCGACAAGGACGCCGAGGTGGAAGAACGCGGTGCGTTGCGACACACGGGCGGCCTGCTGCATCGAGTGGGTGACGATGATGATGCAGAAGTTCTTCTTCAGCTCGTCGATCAGCTCTTCGACCTTGGCGGTGGCGATCGGGTCGAGGGCCGAGCACGGCTCGTCCATCAGGATCACCTCGGGGCTCACGGCGACGGCGCGGGCAATGCAGAGGCGCTGCTGCTGGCCGCCCGAAAGGCCGGTGCCGGGATCGTTGAGGCGGTCCTTGACCTCTTTCCAGAGGGCCGCCTTCTCGAGGCTCGATTGCACGATGTGGTCGAGCTCGGCTTTGGTGGCGGCGAGACCGTGGATGCGGGGACCATAAGCGACGTTCTCGTAGATCGACTTCGGGAACGGGTTCGGCTTCTGGAACACCATGCCGACGCGGGCGCGGAGCTGCACCACGTCGAGGGCCGGATCGTAGATGTCCTCGTCGTCGATGGTGATCTTGCCGGTGACGCGGCAGATCGGGATGGTGTCGTTCATGCGGTTGATGCAGCGAAGGAACGTCGACTTGCCGCAGCCGGACGGGCCGATGAAGGCCATGACGCCGCGGTCGGGGATGTTGACCGTCACGTCGAACAGCGCCTGCTTCTCGCCGTAGTAGACGTTGACGTCCTTGGCCACGACCTTCGGGTCGAGGGTGTTGCCGCGCGTCACGGCGCGGTTGGCTTCAGGTGTCGTCACATTCAGCATTGCTCACTCCAAGAGGATCGTTTCTACCAGCGACGCTCGTAGCGGCGACGGAGGATGACGGCGGTTACGTTCATGCAGATCAGGAAGGCGAGAAGGATCAGCGTCGCGCCTGCCGTGCGCTCGACGAAGCCGCGTTCGGCGGCCGTCGCCCACATAAAGATCTGCACGGGAAGCGCGGTCGAGGCATCGAGCGGCGTTTTCGGGAAGTCGACCACGAACGCCACCATGCCGATCATCAGCAGCGGCGCCGTCTCGCCGAGCGCCTTGGCGAGACCGATGATGGTTCCGGTCAGGATTCCCGGCACGGCGAGCGGCAGGACGTGGTGCGTGATCGATTGCATCTTCGATGCGCCGACGCCGAGGGCTGCCTCGCGGATGGACGGCGGGACGGCGGCAACGGCGGCACGGGTGGCGATGATGATCGTCGGCAAGGTCATGAGGGCAAGCACGAGGCCGCCGACGAGGGCCGCCGAGCGCGGGATGCCCATGAAGTTGATGAAGATCGCGAGGCCGAGGAGGCCGAAGACGATCGAGGGGACGGCGGCAAGATTGTTGATGTTCACCTCGATGGTGTCGGTCAACAGGTTCTTGGGCGCGAACTCCTCGAGGTAGACGGCGGCGGCGACGCCGAGCGGCACGGCGATCAGGAGCACGATCAGCATCATGTAGAGCGAGCCGACGAGGGCCACGCCGACACCTGCGGTCTCGGGCTTGCTCGATGCGCCGTAGGTGAAGAGGCCGGTGTTGAAGTGCTTGGCGAGCTGGCCGGAGGCGGCTGCCTTGTCGAGCCAGGCGAGCTGCTTGTCCGACAGCTGCCGGCGGTTCTCGGCAATGGAGCGGTCGAAGTGCCCTTTCATGAGCGTGTCGACGTTGCCGTGGGCGAGGAGCTCGAGATCGATCGTCTTGCCGATCAGCGAGGGATCAGCCTGCACCGCCTGGCGGATCTGGACGTCGGCGTTCGCCGAGAGGAGCTGCGCGGCGGCTTTCGCGTCGGCTTTGTTCGCAGGGTCGACGCCGAGGGCCTGGAACAGCGCGCGGTTGGCGAGCTTGGTGTAGTCGGCCATCTGGATGTCGGTTTGAGACGGCGGCGTGGACGATCCGAACGCGCTCTGGTCGAGATGCACTGGCAGCGTGAACGCCGACTGCAGGAACGCGGTATAGCCGCGCGTGGCGATGGTCGAGAAGAGGGCAACGAGGAACACGAGGCCGAACAGGATGGCGGCGACGCCGTACGCCTTGAAGCGGCGCTCGGCGGCGTAGCGTTTCCGGATGCGGGCCTGGGTCGCTTCGCGGATGCGTGGCGCAGCGTGCGTTTCCGTTGCCATAGGGGCTGTTTCCACCGTCATTATTCGTACTGCTCCCTATATTTGCGCACGATATAGAGCGCGTAAATGTTGAGGGCCAAGGTAAAGACGAAAAGCGTGAGCCCGAGCGCGAATGCAACCAGCGTCTGCGGCGAGTTGAACTCGAGATCGCCGGTGAGCTGGCTCACGATCTTGACCGTGATGGTCGTGACCGGCTCGAAGGGATTGAGCGTCAGGTTGGG
>JAFKKW010000355.1:10857-17013 GCA_017304275.1 Hyphomicrobiales bacterium
GCGATGCCGGCGGCGAGCACGACGATCATCGTTTCGCCGATGGCGCGCGAGGCTGCGAGCAGCACGGCGCCGACGATGCCGGGCAGCGCAGCCGGGAGGATGACGCGCTTGATGGTCTCCGACTGCGTCGCGCCGAGGCCGTAGGAGCCCTCGCGCAGCGATTGGGGGACGGCGTTGATGATGTCGTCGGAAAGCGACGAGACGAACGGGATCAGCATCACGCCCATGATGAGGCCTGCCGTCAGCACGCTCGTCGCCGAGATGGTGAGGCCGACGTGCGCTCCGAGATCGCGCAGCAGCGGGCCGAAGGTGATGAGGGCGAAGAAGCCGTAGACGATGGTCGGGATGCCGGCCAGGATCTCGAGCAGCGGCTTGGCCATGAGGCGGATGTGGCTCGAGGCGTATTCGGACATGTAGACGGCGCTGAACAGACCGACCGGGACGGCGACCAGCAGGGCGACGATCGAGATATAGAGCGTGCCCCACAGCAGCGGCAGGAGACCGAACTCGCCGCCTGCCGCGCCGCCCGAGCCGGCGGCGGAGAAGCGGGGGTCCCAGACTGTGCCGAAGAGGAAGTCCTGGATCGGCACGATGGAGAAGAAGTGGACACTCTCGAAGAGCATCGAGAGCACGATGCCGAGCGTGGTCAGGATGGCGACCATCGAGCAGCCGAGCAGCCCGGCGAGCGCTACCGATTCGACGGCGTTGCGCGAGCGCAGCTTGGGGCCGACCCGGAGATAGGCGAATGCCAGGCAAACAAGCGACAGCGCGATCGCGGAGATCGTTATGAGAAGCTGGCTCGAGTTCTTCAGCGTGAGCTGATAGCGGGCGGCCTCGATCTGGTAGGGCTCCGGCGTGACGGCGAGCGGTACGCCCTTGCTCAGGAGCAGGGCCTTGAGATCGATCGAGGGATCGGCGGCTTTGGCGAGCTCATCGGGCGAAAGCGACGCCAGACCTTTTTCGATCAGACGCACGGTGGACATGGTCAGCGTGCGGGCCTGGTCCGGTGCGCTCTGGATGCTCTCCGGCAGGCGGGACTCGACCAAGGAGGTCGTGATCGTGGGGGCGATCGCCGCCCAGACGACGATGAGAAACAGCGCCGGCAGCGTCGTCCACAGCAGGACATAGGCGCCATAGTATCCGGGTCGCGAGTGGAGAGCGGATGTCTTGCCACCGACCGACGCGCGTGCGCGCCGATTGCCCAGGAACCAGCCGACGACGCCAAGGGCAAGGATGATCAGGATCAGTATGGACGTCGACACGGGCTCTGTCCTCGCTTGGAACTGCGACTTCGCGGTATTCTGTCAAACAACGAGGAGGGAGAGCGGCGTACTGGCCTGCTCCCCCTCCGTACTCCTTGTGTCGTCACACGGTCAGAGCGTCAGGGCAAAGCGACGTCTTATTTCGCCGCCGTCGCCAGCGTCTTGCCGGACTTTACGAGTTCCTGAACCTCGGCGCGCTCGGCATCGGGGAGCGGAACCAGACCGTACTCGACAAGCGGGCCGTCAGCCGAGAGGATCTTGTCGGAGGTGAAGAACTCGACATACTCCTTGAGGCCGGGGATCACGCCGAGGTGAGCCTTCTTCACGTAGAAGAAGAGCGGGCGCGAAACCGGATACTTGCCGGAGGCAACGGTCTCCAGCGAGGGCTCGACGCCGCTGATGGTGGCGACCTTCAGCTTGTCCTTGTTGTTCTCGTAGAACGAGAGACCGAATACGCCAACGCCCTGCTTGTTGCTCTCGATGCGGGCGAGCGTCTCGGTGTAGTCGCCGTCGATGTCGACCGCGGCGCCGTCCTTGCGGACCTTGTTGCAGGCTTTTTCGGCGGCCGACTTCTTGGCCTTCTCGTCAGCGCCTTCGGCCTTGGCGAGGAGGAGTGCGTCGGCGCCCGTGGCCTTGCAGCCGGCGTGCATGATCTTCTCCTCGAAGACCTCGCGCGTGCCGTGCTTCTCGCCCGGGATGAAGGCGACGATCGGCCAGTCGGGCAGGGCGGGGTTGACCTCTTTCCAGGTCTTGGCGGTGTTGGCTGCCATCGCGCCGTCCTTCGGCACCTCGGCGGCGAGGGCGAGGAAGATGTCCTTCGGCTCGAGCTTCCAGTCGCCGGCGCCGGCGTCGACGGCGAAGACGATGCCGTCATAGCCGAACTTCACTTCGACGATGTCTGCCACGCCTGCCTTGGCGCAATCGGCGATCTCCGAGTCCTTGATCTTGCGCGAGGCGTTGGCGATGTCGATCTTGTCCTCGCCCACGCCGGCGCAGAACTGCTTGATGCCGGCGCCCGAGCCGCCCGACTCGACGACGGGTGTCTTCAGTGAGGGGAAGGTCTTGCCGAACTGCTCGGCAACGATGTTGGCGTACGGCAGAACCGTCGACGATCCTGCAACCTTGACCTGGTCGCGTGCCATGGCCGCACAGGCAAACACGCCCATGCCGACGGCAGCGGCCGTGGTGTAGGCGATGAACTTGCTGTTCACGCTAATCTCCTGTCTTTTGGACTGCATCGAGCTCGGCCCTCCGCCAGCGCTCTGCTATCCCGGGGGGTCCCCCGGCGCCTTCCTTCTAATAGCCCGACGCTGTAGATTTATGACAGTTTAATGCACTGAAATATTGCAATAAATTTCCATTCATCCGGATTGAGCCGTGGGACCCGGAGGCTTGATGCGTTTACGTACTGTCAGCGGGTCTTGGTGACAGCTTTCATGCGCAACCTTCGATCGCACGGGACTTTTTCGGCGGACGTCGTCGCAGGCGGCGGCGGGGTCTCGGGCCCGGCGCGACGTGCTTGCCGTTGACAGGGTCCGATCCCAGTTCCATGAAACGTGACGCTCCCTTCTTTACCTTCCTTGCCCTTGGACAGACGGCGCTCCGGTCTCGGACGCGCCTCAGGAGGATCCCGGCGCCATGGTTCAGCTCACGCTTCCCAAGAACTCGAAAATTACGGTGGGCAAGACCTGGAACGCCCCCGACATCAAGGGAACGTGGCGCGAGTTCCGCATCTATCGCTGGAACCCGGACGACGAGGACAACCCGCGTATCGACACCTATTGGTTGGATACGGAGCAGTGCGGGCCGATGGTGCTCGACGCTCTCATCAAGATCAAAAACGAGATCGATCCGACGCTGACGTTCCGCCGGTCGTGCCGCGAAGGCATCTGCGGGTCGTGTGCCATGAACATCGACGGCACCAACGACCTCGCCTGTCTCAAGGGGCTCGACGAGGTGACGGGACCGGTCAAGGTCTACCCGTTGCCGCACATGAAGGTGGTCAAGGACCTGGTGCCGGACCTCACGAATTTCTACGCGCAGCACCGGTCGATCGAGCCGTGGCTGCAGACGGAAACGTCGACGCCGCCCAAGGAATGGAAGCAGTCGCGCGAGGATCGGGCCAAGCTCGACGGGCTCTACGAGTGCATCCTGTGCGCCTGCTGCTCGGCCTCGTGCCCAAGCTACTGGTGGAACTCCGATCGCTATCTCGGACCGGCGGCGCTGCTGCAGGCCTATCGCTGGGTCATCGACAGCCGTGACGAAGCGACCGGCGAACGTCTCGACAACCTGGAAGATCCGTTCCGTCTCTACCGCTGCCACACGATCTTGAATTGCGCCAAGGCCTGCCCGAAGGGATTGAGTCCGGCGAAGGCCATCGCAGAGCTCAAAAAGCTGATGGTGCAGCGGCGGGTCTGACGGCGCTGTTCACGGGTCGCGCCGGGTGGGACCGGTCGGATGGGCGGCGTTGCAACGCGAAAGGGAACTTCCGTGCTTGATCACATCGGCTTTCCCGTTTCCGATTACGCCCGATCAAGGCGCTTCTATGCTGCCGTGCTCGAGCCCCTCGGCATCCAGCTCCTGATGGAGCGCGATCTGTCGGATGACGACGGAGCGGCCGGGTATGCCGGTTTCGGTGTCGAGCGGCCGCAATTCTGGATCGGGACGGGGAAGCCGTTCACGGGGCGCTTGCATGTGGCTTTTGCCGCAAAGGACCGGGCGCAGGTGCGGGCCTTTTACGAGGCGGCACTGAGGGCCGGGGCCCAGGACAATGGGCCGCCCGGACTTCGGCCGCATTATCACGCCAATTATTATGGCGCTTTCGTACTCGATCCCGACGGGCATAACGTCGAAGCGGTTACGCATTTGCCGGAAACCGATTGACCGGCGTTTGTTGGCGAATGGCCTAGCCGGATTTCGTGTTCCAGAAACAACAAGACCGATGGCGCGTCTCGCTGCCATCGGTCTTCAAGTTGGAATTCCTTCCAAGAAACCCCCGCCAATCCCCGCCCTGTTGCCCAGACAGGAGCGGGTTAGGCGGAAGCGCGACTTAGGCCGCGCGGCGCTTCTTGGCAGCCGTCTTGCGAGCAGCCGGCTTGCGAGCGGCAGGCTTGCGAGCAGCGGTCTTGCGAGCGGCGGGCTTGCGAGCAGCAGCCTTACGAGCAGCCGGCTTCTTCGCAGCCTTACGGGCCGGAGCCTTCTTCACAGTCTTTGCCATAGTAGTCTCTCCCTCTAAGTCCGAATCATTTCGGAACAAAAAAATCATGAGCAAGTTCGATCATTTTGTTGACACGCAAAATGGATTCAGCTCGTCGATTTTTTCGCATTCGGTGCAAAGTGTTGCGTGAAGTCAACAATTTCGTCCGATTTCAAGACTCTACGATGGCGTTTTCGACTCCGTCTCAACATCGCGCGGGCGAAACCGGTCGGGAACGAGCGGGTTTCGCGCCGGGAAACGGATTGGAAATGAATCGGAACGGGAGTGCGCGGCGCTCACGCCGCTTTCACAACGCGCCGCTGCAGGTTGAGCACCGCCAGCATGAAGCCGACGCGGTCGTCCACGGCTTCGGCCAGGAGCGAGAAGTAGTTCGGCTCCTCGGGGACGATCTCGCCGATGACCTCCCCCATCTCGAAGCGCAGGTCCGCCTCGTGCTTGCGGGCAATAGCCTGCATCTTCGCGTTCGATGCCAGGCAGCTCATATAGAGCAGGCTCACGCCGCGGTTGCGTGCGGCGCGGATGACGCGGCCCATCAACTCGGAGCCGAGCCCGTGATCCTGATAGGCGGTCTCGACGGAAAAGGCCGCCTCTGCCTCGCGGCCCCACGTGTCGCCGAGCTTCTTCAACTCGGCAGCCGCGCGCACCTCACCGTCCTCGAGGTAGGCAAACACCGTCGACCCGGCGTCGCTCATGTGGCGAGCATAGTCTTCGATAAACGAATCCGAGACGCCGTGGGCGAACCGCATGGCGCGGCTCGTCTTGTCCAAACGCATCAGGTGGTCGCGGAACAGATGCTGTTCCTGCGGCCAGAGCTTGCGGAATATGCCGCCCGCATGCGCATACTCGCTCATAAGAACCGACCCTCCATGTCTGGGCCGCGGGACGAACGATGGGCTGCCACTCTCGATGCCCTATCGCTTTTCACCGCGATCCGGCGCGCCCGGGACCCTGGCGCACTGTCCCCGATATAGGTTGCCTTGGGCGCTGCACAATGCGCCAAATAAGTGGCCATGGTAACGGTGTTTTGTCACGTCTTGCGGGGCTGTGGGCCGTTCGCCTACGTTGCACTGCAAAAAACGCGCAGCTGGGTTGTGCCCGGCGCGGGGGACTGGGGCGAGGGTCGGCGTGGAGCCGTCGCGCGGGTCGCGCCAGGACAAGTGCAGGTGGTGCGGAGCAGGCATGGCAGCGGGATCGGTTCTGGACCACTACGAGCGACGGGCTCTCGCCGGTGAGATCGAGGCGGACGGCGCGCAACGGGACGCCGCGCGCCGGCTCGACCGGCTGGCGCTCGAGCTTGCCGGCTGGCGGGCGTCCGGACGCAACGGGTTTCTCGGATCGCTCTTTCGCGCGCGCGTCTCGCCGCCGCGCGGCGTCTATCTCCATGGCGCGGTCGGGCGCGGCAAGACCATGCTGATGGACCTCTTCCATGAGGTCACGACGTTCGCTCCCAAGCGCCGGCTGCATTTTCATGCGTTCATGAGCGAGGTGCACGATCGCATCCAGCGCGGGCGGGCGACCACGGACGGCGACCCGATTCCGTTCGTTGCCGCCGAGATCGCGGCCGAGGCGCAGTTGCTCTGCTTCGATGAGCTGACGATCACCGACATCGCCGACGCGATGATCCTGGCCCGGCTGTTCAAGGCGCTGTTCGCGCGCGACGTGGTGGTGGTTGCAACT
>JAFKKW010000327.1 GCA_017304275.1 Hyphomicrobiales bacterium
CTGTGTTGGCAAATCGGGATGTGAGCGCCGCCGCGCGACGGCCGCGGAAGTACGAGCGCACCCAGGGATGGTCGCACTCGCGCATCGACTCGATGGATCCCTCGGCCACGACACGGCCGTCCGCGAGCGCGCCGACGCGGTCGCAGATCGTGTGCAGGCTTTCGAGGTCATGGGTGATCATGAAGACCGTGAGGCCCAAGGTCTGCTGCAGCGTCTTGATCAGAGCGTCGAAGTCGCCTGCCGAGATGGGGTCCAGACCCGATGTGGGCTCGTCGAGGAAGACGAGCTCGGGATCGAGGGCAAGCGCGCGGGCCAGGGCCACGCGCTTGGTCATGCCGCCCGACAGCTCCGAGGGCAGCTTGTCATGGTCCGATTTTCTGAGCCCCACCATGTCGAGCTTGGCCGCCGCCATCTCGTCCATCAGGCGCTGGGGCAGGTCCAGATACTCTCGCATCGGAAACTGGACGTTCTGCAGCACGGTGAGCGACGAGAACAGCGCGCCCTGCTGAAACAGCACGCCCCAGCGGCGCTCGATGCCGCGCCTCTCGTCGGGGGTTGCGGTGTCGAGCCGTGTGCCGAGCACCTCGATCGAGCCCGAGCGGCGGGGAATGAGGCCGATGATGGTGCGCAGCAGAACGGACTTTCCGCTGCCCGAGCCGCCAACGAAGCCGAACACCTCGCCACGGCGCACATCGAACGTGACGCGGTCCAGCACGATGCGAGGACCGAAACCCACGACCAGATCGCGTACGTCTATGGCTTTGTCACTGACCATGGCTCACATGTCGACGGCTGCAAAGAAGACGGCGAACAATCCATCGAGCACAATCACCAGGAAGATGGATTTGACAACCGAGGCCGTGGTTTCGCGTCCGAGCGATTCCGCGCTCCCCTTGACCGCCAGGCCCTGGGCGCAGGCAACGACGCCGATCACCAGCGCCATGAACGGCGCCTTGATCATGCCGACCTCGAAGTGGGTGAGGGAAATCGCCTCGCGCAGCCGCTCGATGTAGATCGCGGGGCTCATGCCGGCGTACAGCCAGGCGACGAGGCCGCCGCCGTAGAGTGCCGCCATCGAGCCCATGAAGGTCAAGATGGGAAGGGCGATGACGAGGGCGACGATGCGCGGCAGGATCAGCACGTCCACCGGATCGCGGCCCATGGTTCTGAGCGCGTCGATCTCCTCGCGCATCTTCATGGAGCCGAGCTCGGCAGTATAGGCGCTGCCTGAGCGTCCGGCCATCATGATGGCGATGATCAGAACGCCGATCTCGCGCAAGACGAGGATGCCGACCATGTCTACGACGTAGGCATCGGCGCCGAACTTACGGAAGTGGAAGAAGCCCTGCTGGGCGATGATGGCGCCGATCAAAAAGGTGATCAGCAACATGATGGGCACCGCCTGCCAGCCGACCTTATCGAGGTGGCTCATGGTCGGCGTGAAGCGGAAGCTCCGGGGATTGGCCACGGCGCGCATGAGGGAGAGCGTGATCGCGCCCAGCATGTGCGCGAAATCCGTGAACTCGCGCGCCAAGCCGATCGTCGTGCGTCCGAGGCTCGCGATGCGGTCCACGAGCGACGTCCGCCGCGGCGGCTCGGCCAGCGGTTCGCGCTCGGTGCCGCGGATCTCGTCGTAGAGTGCCTGGTACCGCTCGGGCAGTCCGTCGACATGGGCCTGTCCCGCCCCCGGTTCGCGGGCGCGCACGAGGCGCTCGATGAGCCAGGCGCCATAGGTGTCGAGCGCGGTCACG
>JAFKKW010000356.1 GCA_017304275.1 Hyphomicrobiales bacterium
ATTTCCCGTGGCTTTTACGCGCGACGCGTTTTCGCCAGAAAATCGAACGCTTGCCGGCTTGCTTGACGGAGTTCGCCCGAACGCCGCGACCCTCGTCGCCTTCGTCGTCGACGATGGGGTGTTGAGGGAAATGCCGGATCTGAGGAGACGGATCGCAGCCTATATCGACTCCTGTCCCGGAACGACCCTTGCAGGAATTGAAACGGTGGTCGGCGGTGAGGCTGCTAAGAACGCTCCCGATCTTCTCACCGAGCTTCAGCAGCGCTTCGTGGGCTATGGGCTCGATCGCCACTCTTATGTTGCCTGCATCGGAGGGGGAGCGGTGCTCGATCTCGTCGGCTATGCGGCAGCCACGACGCACCGGGGTCTCCGGCATATCCGTATTCCGACCACCGTGCTGGCGCAGAACGACTCCGGCGTCGGCGTCAAGAACGGCATCAATGCGTTCGGAATGAAGAACATGCTCGGCACGTTCGTTCCGCCGCATGCGGTCATCAACGATTCCGCCTTCATCGATATTCTACCCGGGCGCGACAAGCGCGCCGGCATGGCGGAAGCCGTCAAGGTCGCGCTCATCCGGGACCGTGCCTTCTTCGAGTGGCTGGAGGAAAAAGCCGAGGCGCTCGCGCTCTTTGCGTCCGAGCCGCTCGACAAGCTGATCCGCCACTGCGCACTTCTTCACATGCGCCAGATCGCACACGGTGGCGATCCGTTCGAACGCGGCAGCGTGCGTCCGCTCGATTTCGGGCACTGGGCCGCGCACAAGCTCGAGGTTCTTTCCGGCTACGCGTTGCGTCACGGCGAGGCGGTGGCAATCGGGATCGCGCTCGACACGCGCTATTCGGTGCTCGCCGGTTTGCTGCCCGCGGGAGAGGATCGGCGCGTCCTCCGTCTCCTGACGCGGCTCGGGTTCACGCTCTGGCATGACGCTTGCGATCTTCGCGATAGCCGCGGTGAGCGGCTGCTGCTCACGGGGCTCGAAGAATTTCGCGAGCATCTGGGGGGCGATCTCACGATTACGCTGCTGCGGGAGCTCGGAACGGGCGTCGAGGTGCACAGCATGGAGTCGGATCTGATCGGGGCGTCGCTCGACTGGCTGCGGGCGGAGGCCGGCGTTTGATGCAGCTTGCATTGCCCGGACGTCCCCACCTCACCTATTGCACGAACATTCACGCCGGCGAGAGCTGGGCCGAGGTCCAAACAGCGCTTGCGCGCTATCTTCCCGGCGTAAAGCAGCAGATTTCTCCCGAAAGCTCCATGGGAGTCGGCCTGCGGCTCTCCGCGTTGGCCGCCGATGATCTCAGCACGCCGGCGGCGCTGGGTGCATTCAAGCGCTTTCTCGCGGATGGCGACCTCTATGTATTTACAGTCAACGCGTTTCCCTACGGGAACTTCCATGGGACGCGGGTGAAGGAGCAGGTCTATGCGCCCGACTGGCGCACACGCGAACGGTTGCGTTTCACAAATCAAGTTGCAGATCTGCTGGCGGATCTTGCACCGGATGGCATGACGGCAAGCATCAGCACCGTGCCGGGCGCGTTCAAGGCCGAGGTCCAGGGGCAAGCCGACGTAGAGCGGATTTCCGAAGGTTTCGTGCGCGCGGCGGCTCATCTGCATGAGATCGCCCATGCGACCGGACGGACCATCGTGCTCGCGATCGAGCCGGAGCCGGCCTGTTTCCTCGAGACGACGGATGAAGCCATCCGCTTTTTCCAAGACCATCTTTTTTCCGGCGCCACATGCGCCCTGTTCTCACGCCTCACCGGCGTTGGGGCGGCGCAAGCCGAGAGCTGCCTGCGCCGCCATATCGGTCTCTGCTTCGATGTTTGTCATTCGGCGGTCGTGTTCGAGGAAACGGGGCCGACTCTTGAGGCCGTCCGCGCCGCCGGCATCACCATTGCGAAGCTGCAGCTCAGCGCAGCCCTGAGCGCGGAAGGTGACGCATCGCATTTCGAGCGCCTGCTCGGACGTTTCGATGACGGCATCTATCTGCATCAAACCGTGCAGCGACGCGAAGGCAGGCTGACGCGCCACACCGATCTTCCCGACGCGTTCCTGGCCGCGCAGCGCGGCGAGGCGGGCGGTGAATGGCGCGTGCATTGCCATGTCCCGGTGTTCGTCGAGCATTTCGATGCGCTGGGATCGACGCAGCAGAACCTGCGCGAGGCGCTTGCGCTCTGCCGCGTGCAAGAGGTATCGCCGCATCTCGAGGTGGAGACCTACACCTGGGGCGTTCTGCCCGACGGGCTCAAATCGCCGGAGGTCGTCGGCGATATCGTGCGGGAGCTGCAGTGGGTGCGCACGGAGCTCGGCGCGTGAGAACAATCTCGGCGCTCCTGCGGCTTGCCCGGGTCTCCAACCTGCCGACGATCTGGAGCAATGTGCTCGCCGCCTCGGTCCTCGCGGGGGGGATGCCTGCGTCCGATCTTGCGGTGGTCCTGGTTGCCATGTCGGCGCTTTACACCGGCGGGATGTTTCTCAACGACGCGTTCGACCGCGAGATCGACGCCCGCGAGCGGCCCGAGCGTCCGTTGCCCGCCGGCCAGATCGCGCCGATAACGGCCTGGGCGGTCGGCGGCGGTCTTCTGGCGGCGGGGCTTGTCGGGCTCGCCGTGTTCGGTTTTGCGAGCGCTCTTGCCGGTCTTTGCTTGGTCGGGCTTATCCTGATCTACGACGCTTGGCACAAAGGAAACGCGTTTTCGCCAGTGATCATGGGCGGCTGCCGTGCCCTGGTCTACGTTGGTGTCGCGTTAGCAGCGCGCGGGACGCTGCCGCCCGTTGTTCTCGGGGGCGCGCTCGCGCTGCTCCTCTACGTGGTCGGCCTCACGGAGCTTGCGAAGCGGGGGTTCCGTAACGTCGGCCTTCTCATCGCGGGCATTGCTCTGCTCGATGCCGCCATCGCAATCGCGGCCGGAAGTCTGCCGGTTGCTGCGGTTTGCGTCGTATGTTTCGCGTTCACATTGGCACTTCAGCGCATCGTTCCGGGGACCTGACGAGCTTGCTCATGGCGACACCTCACACATCCACCGATACCGACGCACGGCGGACGCTTCTTCGTTCCTGGCTCGGACGGCGCGTTGCCGATGACGCGGCAACCTGGCTCGACCAACAGGTCGAGATTATCAAAACCGGAGATCGGCCGCTGCAACTCGGCATCGCGATCGGCCTTGCCCCGCGCAAGGTGGGAAAGGTCGACCTGGATCTCACATCCGCCGAACAGGAGGCGGGCCGGGTCGCGCGGCCGGACCTGGACACGACCGGTTGGAGCGTGGATCAGGTCGCCCGGATGCTTTTCGTGCTCGCGAGCCATCGCGGCGACGGCGACGCCTTCGCCGCGGAGCTTGGTCGCGTTTTCGCCAATGCCGAGATCGGGGAGCAGATCGCCCTTCTCAGGGGGCTGCCGCTTCTTCCGGCACCGGAGCGGCTCCTCCCGTATGCAACGGAAGGCATTCGGTCGGCCATGCAGCCGATCTTCGAAGCGGTCGCCCATCGCAACCCCTATCCGCGCGAAAACTTCAGCGACGCGCAGTGGAATCAGATGGTCGTGAAGACGCTATTCATCGGCAGCCGTCTGGCGCCAATCCAAGGCTTGGATGCGCGGCGTAACGCGGATCTTGCACATATGCTCGTCGACTATGCCGCCGAACGGCGCGCCGCGGGCCGACCCATCTCGCCCGAGCTCTGGCGTTGCGTGGCGCCCTTCGCGCGCGAGGCCGAGGTCGACATTCTTGCGGCGATCCTGCGCGACGGCACGGAAGCCGAACGCATGGGCGCCGCTTTGGCGCTTTCCGAATGTCCGCACCCTTTCGCCAAGCCAGCACTGTCGGCGGCGCCTGATCTGGCCGCTGCTGTCGATAGCGGCCGCATCGACTGGAACACCATCGCCTGATCACGTCACGGAGACATCCGATGTTCATCGACCCTCACGCCCATATGATCTCTCGCACGACGGACGACTACGAAGCGATGGCGAAGGCCGGCGTCGTGGCCGTCATCGAGCCGGCCTTCTGGATCGGTCAGGCCCGGACCAACGTGGGCAGCTACAAGGACTATCTATCGCACATTCTGGGCTTCGAGCGCTTCCGCGCCGGTCAGTTCGGCGTGCGCCATTACTGCTGCGTCGGGCTCAATTCAAAAGAGGCCAACAATGAGGCCCTCGCCGAGGGCGTCATGGAAATCCTTCCGAGCTTCGCCACCAAGGAAGGCGTCGTCGCCATCGGCGAGATTGGTTACGACGAGCAGACTCCTCTTGAGGACAAATACTTTCGCCTGCAGCTCGACCTGGCGCGCGACCTGGAACTGCCGGTCATGATTCATACGCCGCACCGCGACAAGAAGCGGGGCGCGTCGCGCTCCATGGACGTCATTCTCGAGCATAAGGTAGACCCGTCGCGGGTCGTCATCGACCACGTCAACGAGGAGACGATCAAGGAGGTGAAAGACCGGGGCTTCTGGGCCGCGTTCTCGATCTATCCGCATTCCAAGATGACGGCGGAGCGCATGGTGTCGCTGGTCAAGAATTTCGGACCGGAACGGCTCATCGTCGATTCCGCCTGTGACTGGGGGATCTCCGATCCGCTATCGGTTCCCAAGACGGCGACACTGATGGCGGAGCAGGGTCTCTCTGCCGAGGACGTTCGCCTCGTCACCTATGCCAACGCCTTGACGGTCTATGGCAAGAGCGGGCAGATGGCCGAGGCCGACTGGCTGTCGCCGCCGCCCATCGACCAGAGGACGCTCTACCAGGGCAATACGATCCTGCGCGGCGGCCAGACTCCCAGCGTCGCCGAGCCCGAGGCTTGAGCCCGGCTGCGCTTCTCGCCGGTGTCAAAACGGCTTGATGCCGTTGGCGATCATGCGCAGCATGATGATCTTGCGTAAGCTTGGTTTCGGCGATCCCTGCGAACAATACGCGCTGAACGATCAAGTCCGCTGTGAGTGCACGACACCCTGCGTAGCCGACGTACAAGTCGCGCGCTCAATGGAGCGTTTGCAGTATCTGGCCTGGGGCTTCCACCAGTGGATTTTTCTGGAATGGCGTGATGTCGCGCGGCCGATATCCTTCGACGGTGCGGCTCATGATCGAGTGGACCGCGGCCATGTCACGGTCCTTGATCGCTTGGCGGAGAAGCGTGAGTTCCCTCGTCATCTCCTCCGACGCGAGGAAAGGCTCGTCCGACTTGAAGATGCGGGCGTGCTCCGTGGTCTGGGTGCTGGCGCCGATCAACAGCTCCTCGTACAGTTTCTCGCCGGGACGCAGGCCGACGTAGACGATTTCGATGTCGCCGTGCGGATTGCTTTCATCGCGCACCTCGAGATTGGACAGGCGAACCATGAGACGCGCCAGGTCGTCGATGCGGACGGGATCGCCCATGTGGAGCAGGAAAACCTCGCCGCCGCTCGCCATCGCACCGGCCTGAATGACAAGCTCGGCTGCTTCGGGAATAGACATGAAGAAGCGTGTCACGTTGGGATGCGTGACGGTGATCGGACCACCCGATTGTATCTGGCGGCGAAACAGCGGTACGACGGAGCCGGAGCTTTCAAGCACATTCCCAAAGCGAACCATCGTGAAAACGGTGGAGCCGGGATTGGCGGCAGCCGTGGACTGTAGCGCGACCTCGGCCAATCGTTTGCTCGCCCCCATGATGTTTGTCGGCCGCACAGCCTTGTCCGTGGAAACGAGTACAAAGCGCTCAACGTCGTGCTTCAGAGCCGCCTGTGCCGCGGTGACGGTGCCGAAGACGTTGTTCTCCAGTCCGGCGAAAGGATTTGTTTCCACGATCGGGACATGTTTGTAGGCGGCGGCGTGGTAGATGGTTTGAATGCCGTTCTCCGCAATCACCTGGTCCATCAACTGCGCGTCTGTGGCTGAACCGAGTACGATCTTGATCTCGGGCGATGCCGCGTCGCTTGTGACCAGACGGCGTGCGTCGAATTCGATATTATAAAGCGCGCTTTCCGATATATCGAGAAGCACGAGCCGACGGGGCGCGCGGACCACGATTTGCCGGACCAGCTCGGAGCCAATGGAGCCGCCTGCTCCGGTTACAAGTATCGATTTGCCGGTAATGCCGCGCCGCATGAGATCGACGTGGGGCGGTATGGAATCTCGACCCAGGATATCGCTGATGTCGACGGGCCGCAGACTGTTCAGGCTGACTTGGCCCGAGGCAACGTCCTCGTAGGTGGGGAGGATCTTCACCGAGATTGGGAAACGCTCCAATTCCTGGAGGACCTTCCGTCGCTCATGGCGGCGATTGGTCGGTAAGGCGACGAGAATCTCGCGGATTTTTCCCTGCTCAACAAATTCGATGATCTGGCTTGGCGGATAGACCTTGAGACCGCTCACGTATTGCCGCCAGAGCGTCGGCGAGGAGTCGACGAACCCAAGCACGTTCCGATCCCGCGCGGCCCGTATCGAGCGCAAGAGCGCAATGCCCGGCCTGTCCGCGCCATATATCAGTGTTGCGAGCTGGCTTCCGGTGGGCCTGATGTCGGCGATCCTGATGCCGTTGCGTTCGAGCAAAATTCTGATGAGTACGCGAACCGCCAAAATGCCGACGGCGCCAAACGCTGCATAGGTTATGATGACCGTGCGCGGGACACCTTTCTGGCCGACCATGAAGACGGCCAGTGCCCATATAAGGACCGCCAGTCCGATGGCGGCCAAAATCTGGGCATTGCCCCGGCGGCCGATGAAGCGCGTAACCTGCTTGTAGATTCCGACGTGCCAAAGGATGCCGACCGTCAGCAGCGGTCCGGCGATCGTCAGCAGGAGCGTCTCTAGATTGGGAGGGACGAAGATTTCCCCATAGCGCAGGGAGAGGGATGCCCATAGGACCGAGAGCAGAAGTGACAGGTCAACCGCTACCAGGGCGGCGCGTTTGACATAGCGCGGCAGGGCCAGCAGCCCTTCGCAGATCCAGGCCCATCGAGATGCAATCATCCCAAAAAATCCGCCGCGAAAATCTTCGAACTGAGGTTTAAATTCACCTCTCGTTAACCGTGATTTTCATTCAATGTCAATGTTTTATTGCGGTTCTGCAAGCCGTCTCGGCGGGGCGATATTCAATCGGCGTTGCTGTTTATACGTCTGAAGACTGAGGTTGTTCCTGCATGTTTGGGGACCTCTAAATCCATCGGATCCAGGCGTGCGCGGCAACGAGCGCCAGCACCAGGGCGTAGAGCCGAATGCCGCCCCGCAAAGGACCGCGAGCATTCGGACACAGCGCGAGGATCGGTAACAGCAGAAGCGCGGGGTAGAGCGCGAGCGTCAAGCCCTGGCCAACGGCCGCGCCCAGCAGCGGGATGGCTCGATCAACCTGGGCGGCCAAAAGCGCTGCCAATCCTATGGATGTCGCGATCACGCCGAGGTACGTGCCGGTTCGGCGTACACCGATCAGACAATTTCCCCAGCATATGAAAAAGGGAAAAAAGGCTATGCCGATCACGAGGGCAAACACGAGGCGGCGATCGAAAGTGTAGCTCGGGAAAGCGGCATTCAGAACGTAGGGTGCGATTTCGGCTGCCACCATTGCGCCCGCCGTGGTCAGAAGGGCGGTATGGCGCAGAATGACTGTGGCCCGCTCGAACGGCGCCGAAGGAGCGCCCGCGAACCGACTCATCAGATCAATCGTGACAGGCATAAACAGAGACAGAACGAGGGCCGCCAGGGCTTGATAGGCTGCACCGGCGACACCGTATACGGCCAGCGTATCCTCGGGATAGTCGATGCTGGCGTAGACGCGCGCAAAGGACAGCAGTTGCAGTACGGCAACGCCAGCCAGCGCCAGGAGGAGGGCCTCCCGGATATGTGCGCGAAACAGATGCCCGTCGAGTCGTCCCCAAGGCTTCCGCAGATGCGGCCCGATGCGGGCCGTGACGATGATCGCCGCGATCAATTGAGTCAGAAACCAGCCGGAAACCCCAAGCCACCAAGTGGCGGGAATGGCGATCAAGCCGGCTGTGGCCCGCATGACAATGAACCGGCGATAGTCGGAAAAGTTTCCCCGCACGCTTGCGCGGCTGGCGTGGAAGCTTGCCCAGAATGTGAGAAGCGGGACAGGAAAGATCATCGCTGCGTGCAGCGGATCGTCGTAGCGAGAGAAATAAATGGATGTGATCGCTGCCCCAAACAGCATTGCGCCGGCGCTACCGAAGCCGACCACCATGGCGTCCCACTGTCTGATGCCATCGGCATCACCGGCGGCCAGCAAGCGGGGGACGACGCGGCCGTAGACGCTCGACAGTCCAAGATCCGCGAGGCCGACCGCGAGCATCAGAACGCCGACGAATACCGTCTCGGCGAAGGCTTCCTTGGACAGCAGGTTGGGGATCGAGAACAGGAGCGCTGCCGCGCAGGCCTGCTGAACCAGATTGGCGATCAGTGTATGCCGGCTTCCGGCAGGAATACGCCGCAGTGTTTCCCAACACCAGGCGGCCAAACGTTCGATTAACGCTCGAGCCATTTGACGAGCTTAAACGCTTCGGCGTAACGGACGCCGACGCGCAGCCCCGCGTTCTCGGCCTCATTCTCAAAATACCGGATCCACTTCCGGTCGCTTCGGTTGACCTCGGAAGCGTGGGCGCTGATCGCTTTCTCCTTCACGTCCCAGCAATCGCTGATGTCGACGTAGAAGTTGGCGTGAAAGCTTGCGCCTGACTCATACCAGTTGCTGCGGTACATCAGTAGGTTCGGCACATGGCGGCACGCGTGCAAGGTGGCTTTCGCGACGGCTTGATGATCATGGTGCACATCGTCGATCCAGTGCGTGTAGACGCGATCGATCTTCTTCTCCTCGACAATGCGCAGAATGGCGACGTTGAGCGGATCGGCGAACTCGACCTCAAACGTGTTGAAATGGCCGCAAACAAGCTCCTTCACGCCGATGATTTCCATGGCGGCGCGTCCTTCGGCCAATGCGACGTCGTTGCTGCGAACGACCTCCGCGCTGGGATTGCCGTAGCCCGACCTGGTCGCGACGTAGACGTAAACGGAGTCGCCGGCTCGCACGTGTCGTGCAAGGGTGCCGCCGCATCCAAGCTCGACATCATCGAAGTGTGCGCCAATGGCGAGGACGTTCACTGCTCACCTCTCAGAATGCCGCGGGATCTTGGAAGTCCACAATTCAGAAGCATGTCGAGACCGCTCAATCCAGGCACGAACGCGCCATGCAGCTGAGGATAGACCGGGTGCCTGAAATCCTGCCAAAGAACCTCGATGCCGGCACTCTTGAGCACATCTTCTTCCAAATAGGCCCGCGCGCCAACTCCGGAGAGGTAGGTCCGAGCGTCGACCTTGCGGAGAATGTCGACCAGCATCTCGTTCCTCTGGCCGACCGGCTCGAGAGAGCTGGATAGCAGCCAAGGGATGCGGACATCGAAGGCGTCCATCATCCAGGCGATGAACGAGAGGTTGAAGTCCGCGAGGCGCTCGATTGGCTGTTCGTACAACCTTTCGATCTCTGGGAAAACCTCATCGAAGTGCTTTGCCTTGCGATAATTTTCCTCGATCAGGCGCAGGTTGTCCTGCCGCCAATCGCGCGTTCGAGACAGGGCGACTTCCTTGATGGGAGTCCCGAGAAGGGCTTTCTCCACGCTGAGGGACAGCCACCGTTCGCCTTGCGGCGTTTTGATCTTGTCGCGATGGGTCCATGCACGGCTGGTGTTCTGCACGAACTGGGCGTGATCGAGCGCGACATAAAGATCGGCGGCGAGGAAGCGGTGAAAGAAGCCGAGATAGGGAGCGAAGTCCGGCTGGTGTATGACGACGCGGGTCATAGGGCGAGCAGGGCGTCCACGACCCGATCCACGCCGTGCAACGGTACGGCCGCGAGACAGTTGCGGCTCATATCCCCGATCGGCAGCGCACTGGAAAGAAGATCAATGTCGAGTGCCGTATGATGGCCGGCAAAACGCGCGGCTCCGAGCCGGTCGAGCGCTCTTCCGATCGGACCCTCGAAGTCCTCGTTGGCCACCACGATACAGGGTAGACCCGATGCGCACGCCTCGAGCGGCGTGACACCACCGCCGGTGATGGCCAAGGCGTGATGGGAAAATTCCTCGATGAGCGACGGCACGGTGTTCTTTATGACGAAGTCTGGGGTGGCTGCGTTCGCGAGTTCTTCATGGTAGCGGAAAGCCGGGCCGACGACCACCGTTGCGGGGCGTCCGGCCGCGGCAAGCGCCTTCACAACCTTTACCGTTGCGCCGTAGGTATCGGCACCACCTAGCGTGACGAGCGTCGACCCGGGCCTGGTGCGCAGACGCCGAAAGCGGGAAATCTCGGGGTTCAGGACCAAGTAGTCGAAGCCGCGCAAGATTCGCCGTCCCGCGACCGGCTCCTGTGGATCGACGATCATCGCGGCGATATGCAGATCGGCATCGGCACTGCCCGGGCCGCGATCGTCGAACGTGACCAACGGAATGCCGAGCGCTTTCACGCGCGCTGCGTGCGCCGCATCGGTGACATGGCGATCGTTGATCCAGAGATCGATCTGCTGCGATGCGGCGATGCGGGCTTCCCAGGCTTCGTTTGCGTGGAGCGGAACACTTTCAAAGCGATGCCCCTTTTGCGACAGGATCCTGCAGGCGGCAGGATCGTCGTTGACGAGGAAAAGGCAGTCCTGTCCGGCTGCAGCCAGTGCTTGAGCGAGCACGAGACTGCGGTACAGGTGCCCCATGCCGCGAGCGTGCGAGGCTTCTATGCAAAGCGCGAGCACAGCGCGATGGCCTCCTCTG
>JAFKKW010000357.1:0-12346 GCA_017304275.1 Hyphomicrobiales bacterium
TTTTGGCTCGCGAGGATCGGCCGCTTGGACGGGCCTTGAATGATGAGGCATTATCCTGTCATACGCCGGGAAACACAATCGCAAGAGGGGCTCGGGAATGGGAGACGAAGGGTTCCGACTCGTCATCGGAAACAAGCATACATCGAGTTGGAGCCTCAGGCCGTGGCTCGCCTTCAAGCAAGCCGAAATCCCGTTCGCGGAGGTCAGAATCAACCTGCGTGCGCCGGATGCAAAGGAGCAGATTCGTGCGCATTCGCCGGCCGGCAAGGTGCCTGTGCTGTGGGTCGGGGATCTCATGATCTGGGACAGCCTGGCGATCCTCGAATTCCTGGCCGAACGCTATCCGGAGAAGACGTTGTGGCCCGAGCATCCGGCCGCGCGGGCGCTCGCCCGTTCGGCGAGCGCGGAGATGCATTCGGGGTTCCAGCCGCTGCGCGAGCACTGCCCGATGAAGTTCGTCACCCAGGACCCGAAGTCCGAGTTTCCCGAGGCGGTCGAGGCCGACATCCGCCGCATCGTGGATTTGTGGAAGGATTGCCGGAGCCGCTTCGGTGCGGACGGCCCGTTCCTGTTCTCGCAGTTCTCGGTCGCGGATGCGATGTACGCGCCGGTTGCGTCGCGTTTCAGAACCCACGTCGCGGATCTCGGTGCGTTCGGAGACGACGGCACGGCGGCGTCCTACATCGACGCGCTGTTCGCACTTCCCGCCATGGAGGTGTGGGCAGAGGGAGCGCGAGCGGAGATCGCCGCGCGTTAAAAGGCTGTTGTGCTCCATTAAGTCTTTATTGACGGCTGTATCAGAAAGTGACGGAAGGCAGGGCGTCCGCCCTGCATCGTCGCATACAGACGGGCAGTGGAGACTTTCATGGCCGCCGATTTCGACGCGCCACCGGCCAGAGCGGGCCTATCGCGCGGCGTGCTTGCGGCGCTGGCGGCGAGCCTCATGCTCGGTGCTTGCGCGCAGGTCGGAGGCGAGGAGAGCAGTGGTCTTTTCTCTGCGCTCCAGCCCGAGCAGACCCAGCAGTCGCTCGTCGAGGCTGCGCCTTCGGAACCGCGCGCCGCTGCCGAATACTGGGGCAAGCACTATGCGAAGAACCCGCGCGACCTCGACGTTGCGCTGGCCTATGCGCAGAGCCTCAAGGCCACAGGACAGAAGCGCGAGGCGCTGGGTGTGCTGCAGCAGGCGTCGCTCATTCATGGCACGAACAGGAAGCTCGCCGCCGACTATGGACGGCTGGCGCTCGAGCTCGATCAGATCAGCGTCGCCAAAAAGCTGCTCGAGGTCGCCGACGATCCGTCCGTTCCCGACTGGCGCGTCGTGATGGCGCGCGGGACGGCGCTGGCCAAGGAAGGCAGCTACCGCGAGGCGATTGCCTTCTACGAGCGTGCGCAGGCGCTCAATCCGGAGCATCCGTCGGTGCTCAACAACCTGGCGCTCGCCTATACGATGAGCGGGGAGGCTGAGCGCGGCGAGCGGCTGCTGCGTCAGGCGTCCGCTTCGGACGGTGAGAACTCCAAGGTACGGCAGAACCTTGCGCTCGTGCTGGGTCTGCAGGGCAAGTACGACGAGGCGGTCAAGGTCGGCTCGGTGGACCTGGCAGCCGAGGACGCGCAGGCCAACACGGCGTTACTCAAGAAAATGGTCAAGCTCGACGCGGAGGCCGCACCGCCTGCCTTCGCGCCGACCGAGCCGCCTGCGGCTGCTTCCTGGGCGCCTGCCGTTGCAGAAGCTCCGGCAGAGCGCCCTGCTGCTGCCGGTGGGGCGCTGCTGCGTCCGAGCGCGGTCGAGACCGGCTCGGCGGCCTCCGCCTCCGGCAACCGCGCGGCAAGCCTGTTCAGCGCCGAATAAGTCTCACGGCTTCTCCGATCGCTCTCGCGTGAAGGAGCGCTGCTTTCGAGCGGTGCGTGATCCTTCGTGCAGCGTGCATGCTGGAGCTTGCTTGGATCCCGGCCCCCGGCCTTCGCCGGGGCAGGCTTCGCCGGCATGACGGAGATATGGGCAGACGGCAATCTTCCCAAAACTTCATGCCGGCACCCACGCCACCTTGCGAGCGGTTGTGGCTGGAGGTGTGACTTTCAAACGAGGCCGGAATCGGCGCGCCATGTCATGCCGATGCGGCAGGACTGGCTCAGGTGGTTTACTGCATCTTCCAGAAGGTGATGGCGGCGGGGCCGAGGATGACGAGGAAAAGGACCGGCAGGAAGAACAGGATCATCGGCACGGTCAGCTTGGGCGGCAGCGCGGCCGCCTTCTTTTCGGCCTCCGACATGCGCATGTCGCGGTTCTCCTTGGCCATCACGCGTAGTGCCTGGCCGACCGGGGTGCCGTAGCGCTCAGCCTGGATGAGGGCCGTGGTGACGGCCTTGACGCTCGGAAGCGCCGTACGCTTCGCCAAGTTCTCATAGGCGAGCCGGCGGTCCGGCAGATAGGACAGCTCGGCCGTGGTGAGCGCCATTTCCTCCGCGAGCTCCACGCTCTGGTTGGCGACCTCCTTTGCCACCTTGCCGAACGAAGCCTCGACGGACATGCCTGACTGCACGCAGATTAGCAGCATATCGAGCGCTTCGGGGAAGGCGATCTTGATCGCCTGCTGACGCTTCTGCGTGAGGTTCGTGATGAAAACGTTCGGCAGGTAGTAGCCGGCTCCCGCGGCCAGAACGGCGTACAGGGCCTTCATGCCCGTCGAGGACTGGATGTCGGAGAGAAAGAAAAGGTAGACGAGCGCGATCACCAACGTGAGCGGCGGAGCTGCGACGCGGAAGAACATGAAGGCGACGAGCGGCGCTTCGCCGCGGAGGCCCGCCATTTTGAGCTTGTTGCGCAGCTCCTCGTTGTCGAATTGAGAGCGCAGGTCGAACTTGTCGACGATCTCGCGCATGAAGCCTTTCGGCGTCTGTCTGAGCCTAGTCTTTCCTGCGCGCTGCTCCTTGGAGAGCTCGGCGAGGCGCTGCGAGCGCAGCTTGTCGCGCTCGAGGGCCATGACGCGCATACGCTGGTTCATCTGATCGCGCGCGAGCATCGGCATGACGAACGCCAGGATCGTCGCGAAGGCCGAGACGGCAGCCAGCAGCGTCGCCAGGAATGGCGGTGACATCACGGTGTCGACGATCTCTTGCATGGCGCGGGCTCTCGCAGGCTAGGCTGTGCCTAGAATTTGAAGTTGATCATCTTGCGCATCACCAGGATGCCCATCGTCATCCAGAACAGGCCGGCGAGCATGAAGATGTTGCCGGTGCGCGTGGAGAAGAGGGGGGCGATGTATTCCGGCGACGAGGTGTGCACCATGAGCATCACGCCCGGCGGGAGGCAGCCGAGAATCATGGCAGAGGCTTTCGCCTCGGCCGACAATGCCTTGACCTTCATCGCCATTTTGAAGCGATCGCGCAGCACGCCGGAGAGGTTGCCGAGGGCTTCCGCGAGGTTGCCGCCGGACTGCTGCTGGATGGCGATGACGATGGCAAGGAATTTCATCTCCGGCAGCGGCATGCGTCGCGTCAGCCGCTCGAGGGCTTCGGGCAGCGAGACGCCGATGCGCTGCTGATCGATCACCTCCTGGAATTCGCTCGCGATCGGCTCCTGGCTCTCTCTGGCGATGACGCCCAGGCATTCGTTGAGCGGCAGACCGGATTTGATGCCGCGCACGATGACGTCGATGGCGTTGGCAAGCTCGGCGAGGAATTTCCTCTGGCGCCGCGCCGTGATTTTGGTGAGCACGAAGCGCGGCAAGCCAAGACCGCCAACCAGCAAAGCGACAAACAGGAGCATCGGGCGCATGGCGGCGGCAGATGCGGGCGCGAAACTCTCGGCGACCACGGCGACCGCGACGGCCGAGACGGCGCTTGCGATCCAGAAGGTGCGGGGCGTGATATCGAGGCCGGCGCGTTCGAGGCGCAGACGCAGGGTCACCTTCTCGCGCGCCTTCTGCCGGTTTTCCATTTCCTTCAGGCTGTCGGCAACCTGCTTTTTCCGGTTCGCGACGTTTTCGGCCGTGACCTGCGCGGCTGCTGTTTTCTTGGTGCGCTGCTGGTCGCGAACGCCGGCAACGCGCTTATCCTTCATCCGGTCGGCGGAAATGTAGGGATAGAGGAACGCGTACGCCGTCGCTGCGATGGCGATGGCGGCAACCAGCGCCGTCAGCAGAGGGGTCAGATCCGATTCGGTCATTTCGTCCCCCCAGATCAGTCGTGCGTCTCGCCAATGGGCATGCAATTGGAATCGAGAATTTCTGCTTCCGCCAGCGCCGCGCCGAGACGGCTCTCCTCCTTGTAGTACTGTGCACGCTCCCAGAATGCCGGCCGCGCAATGCCGGTCGACCGGTGGCGGCCGGTGAGCTTTCCGTGGGCGTCCTCGCCGGTGATCTCGTAAACGATGAGATTCTGGAGCGTGATGATCTCATCCTCCATGCCCGTGACTTCGGTGATGTGCGTCACCTTGCGGGAGCCGTCGCGCAGGCGGGCGGCCTGGATGATGATGTCGATGGAGCCGACGATCATCTCGCGGATGGTCTTGATGGGGAGCGCGAAGCCGCCCATCATGATCATGCTTTCAAGCCGGCTCAGGGCCTCGCGCGGGCTGTTCGAATGCAGCGTGCCCATCGAGCCGTCGTGGCCGGTGTTCATGGCCTGCAGGAGATCGAAGGCCTCGGGGCCGCGCACCTCGCCGACGATGATCCGCTCGGGCCGCATGCGCAGGCAGTTCTTGACGAGATCGCGCATGGTGATCTCGCCTTCGCCTTCGAGGTTGGGGGGGCGCGTCTCGAGCCGGACGACGTGCGGCTGCTGCAACTGGAGCTCGGCCGAGTCCTCGCAAGTGATGATGCGCTCGTCGTGATCGATGGAGCCGGTCAGACAGTTCAGAAGGGTCGTCTTGCCGGAGCCCGTGCCGCCGGAGATGAGCACGTTGCAGCGAACGCGGCCGATGATCTCCAGGATGGTCTTGGCCTGGGGCGTAATGGCGCCGAACCGCATGAGCTGCTCCAGCGTCAGGCGGTCCTTCTTGAATTTGCGGATCGTCAGCGCGGGGCCGTCGATGGCGAGCGGCGGGGCGATGACGTTGACGCGCGAGCCGTCCGGCAAGCGGGCGTCGCAGATCGGGCTGCTCTCGTCGACGCGGCGGCCAACCTGGCTCACGATGCGCTGACAGATGTTCATGAGCTGCTGATTGTCGGCGAAACGGACGCCGGTCTTCTGCGTCTTGCCGTTGACCTCGATGAACGTCGTCCCGGCGCCGTTGACCATGATGTCGGCGATGTCGTCGCGGGCGAGCAGCGGTTCCAGCGGACCGTAGCCGAGCACGTCGTTGCAGATGTCCTCGAGCAGCTCCTCCTGCTCGGCAATCGACATGACGACGTTCTTGACCTGGATGATCTCGCTGACGATGTCGCGGATTTCCTCGCGTGCCGCCGCGCTGTCGAGCTTGGCCAGCTGCGTAAGGTCGATGGTGTCGATCAGCGCATTGAAGACCGTCGTCTTGACGTCGTAATACTCTTCCGAGTGATGGCGCTGCGACTCGACGGGCTCGGCGCGTGCCGGAGCCTGAGCCGGCGCTGACGCCGGAGGCGGCGCGACGCTTGCCGGCGCGGTCTGGGGAGGCGGCACGGCAGCAGCGGGGGCCGCCGGTTGCGGTACCCGCCTCTGCTGGCCAGGTTCATTCGTACGCCTGCCGAACATGGGTCACCTCAACGCATGCGCTTCAGCTTGTCGAGAATCGGCGCCAGGGGCGACCGCTTCTCGACTTTGATTTCCTTGCGGTGGGCAAGCGCCATTGCGATGTCGCGGAACGCTTGGGTCGATTTTGCCTTGGCGTTGAACTCCTCGATCATCTGGCCGTTGTTGGCGGCCTGGCCGAAGTTCTCGCAATCGAAGTCGATCACGGCGAGCGTCTCGAGGCCGAGCGCGCCTTCGAACTCCTTTTGCGTGATCTCGGGGCGCTTCTGCATGTTGGCCATGTTGAGCACGAGGTGAGGCGCAGTGTCGTTCTTTCGCGCCGCCCTCACGAGATCGACGATGTTCTTGGCGTTGCGCAGGTTGGCCAGGTCCGGCATGGCCGTGATGACGATCTCGTCGGCCTGGAGCAGCAGCCGCTTCGTCCAAGGGGCCCAGGTGTGCGGCAGGTCGACGGCGACGAAGGGGACGTTCTGGCGCACGACGTCGATCACCGCCTCGCACCCCTCGGGCGTCATCTCGTAGTCGCGATCGAGGACGACGGGAGCGGCGAAAATCGAAAGGTGTTTCGAGCACGTGGTCAGCAGGCGGTCGAGCAGGACCTCGTCGAGGCGGTCGGGGTTCTGCAACGCATCGGCGATGCCCTGCACGGGGTCCTGGTTGAAATCGAGGCCGGTGGTGCCGAACGCCAGATCCATGTCGGCGATGGTGATATCGGCGGAGAGCGCGTCGGACAGGGTCCAGGCGACGTTGTGGCAGATGGTGGACGAGCCGACGCCGCCCTTGGCGCCGATGAAGGCAAAGACCTGGCCGACGGGATCGGAGGCCGGGTTGTTGTAGAGATTGGACAGGCACTCCATGAGGTCGAACGCCGTGACGGGCGCAACCAAATACTCGGAGATGCCGCGCTTCATCAGATCGCGGTAGAGCACGACGTCGTTGGCTGCGCCGATGATGACGACCTTGGTGCCGGCGTCGCAGCTATGCGCGAGCTCCTCGAGCTCGGCGACGAGGCTCGCGTGCGGCGCGTGTGTTTCGAGAATGATGAGGTTGGGCGTGGGGCTTTCCTGATAATGGGCAACGGCCGCCGCCGTTCCTCCCATCTGAATCGTGACATGCGTCTTGCTCAGACGGCGATCCTCGGACGCGGCATGCACGGCCTCCGCGACGTCGGGCGTTTCACAGAAGGCCTGGATGGAGATGCGCGGCAGCGGGCGCGCGCGATCGCTCAAGGCGGGCGCCTCCGCGCGTGGAGGATCCAATTCGTAAGGCGACGGCGCCTCGAACCCGGATGCGGAACTCTGCAAGGATTTGGACATGGGTGCGGTCACCGTTACTTCGCAACTTTCACTTTTTCGTCGTCGCTCTTCTTGGCGCCCGTGCTGTCGCCCTTCACGTACTTGTCCCAGACGACGTCCCGGCGCTCGCTCGGGCGATCGCTCTCGGTCCGCGGCCCGACGAGGTCGGCCGGGTTGGCGACCTGAACGGCGAGGTTGTGCTGGGTGGCGCAGCCGAAATTCGGATAGTTCGCGTTGTCGCGCTGCTCGGCGAGGTTGGTCGGCCAGTAGCCGCAGACGGGCGCCTCGGCGACGTAGCGCAGGTAGGACACGCGCACGGGAGCGTCCCTGCGGCCGTCCGCATGATACGCCTCGACGGCGATCGAGGAGTCGGCGAAGCCGATGTCGCCCAGGATCTGGCGGATCTCGGTCACGGCGTGCATGGCGGCGATCTCGTTCTCGCCGCCGCCCGGCGCCTGGATGACCAGCCGGCTGTTGCCGGCGTCGCTGGCACGCGAGCGGTCCGCGAACTCGATCACGTCGGAGCGCTGGCGCGGCGACAGGCCGCCAGCGGATGCGGGGATGCGGAGCTGCATGGTCTGCGGCTCCTGGGAGACGATAATAGGGTGACGCTGGGAGGCGTCGACCATCGACCATCCGGCGACCTGCGGTGCGCCGATGTCGTGCCTGCAGCCGCCGGCCACGGTCGCGATGAGAGCGAGCGCCATTATCCCGGCGCGTGATGCGACGCGGGCTCTTGCCTCGGCATCGGGGGCGGAAGCAACTCGGTAATTCATGATTGCGTCTCCCGCCTGCGCGTCATTCGACAATGAAACCGTAATCGCCCTTGAGGTCGCCGACCGGCGCGGCGCTCTCGACCCCGTAGATGCGATTGAGATGGCCCATGAAGTTCGCCTTGCGGTCGGTCGCCTCGGCGAGGCCGTCGAGGGGCTTTGCGAGCGACTTTGGTGCGACGGGCTTCACGAGATAGGGCGTTACGATCACGACCAGCTCCGTCTCGCGCTTGATGAAGTCGCGGCTGCGGAACAGCGTGCCGAGCACGGGGACGTCCTTCAAGCCGGGGAAGCCGTCGATGTTCTGGCGTACGTCGTCGGAGATGAGGCCTGCCAGCGCGATCGATCCGCCGGACGGCAGCTCGACGGTGGAATTCGCCTGACGCTTCTTCAATGCCGGGATCGACGTCGAGTCGAGCACGACGGCGCCGACGTTCGTCAGCTCGCTCACCTCGCTTTCGATCTTGAGGCTGATGCGGCCTTCGGAGAGGACCAGGGGCGTGAACGAGACGCCGACGCCGAATTCCTTGTAGGTGACCGATGTCTGGCCGTTCGAGTCCTTGACGGGGATCGGATATTCGCCACCGGCGAGGAACTTCGCCGGCTCGCCGGAAATGGCCGTCAGGTTGGGCTCGGCCAGGAGGCGGATCAGGCCGTCGCGCTCGAGGGCGCGCATGGTCTTGCCGATGCGGTAGTCGCCGTTGCCCCATCCGGTGGTGGTGCCGGAGTTGCCGAAGGTTTTTGCCGTCGGACCCTCGTTGTAGAAGGCGAGGCTGTTGTCGGACGGGTCAATGCCGGCCACGGGCAGGGAGCCCAAACCGGCGGCCGTGGTGAGCGGCAGCGCGTTGGCAGTGAGCAGGCTCCAGGTGAAATTGCCGGCGTTGATGTCGGCGGCGAGGTTGACGCCGAACTGCTTCAGGAGCTCGCGCTGGACCTCGGCCACGACGACGCGGAGCATGACCTGCTCCTCGCCCTCGACGCCCAGGAGGTTGATGACGGGCTTGGCGTCGCTGCTCGCCTGGCCGCTCTTCATGGCGTCGCTGGCGTTGATGATCGTCGTGCCGCCCGACGCGGCGGCCGTCTGCTGAACCTGGCCCGCGTCGGACAGGAAGCCGTCGGTGTTCGAGGCGGCGAAGGCGCGGGCGATGTCGGTGGCGCGGTTCGAATCCACCGGCGTGCGCACGGTGCCGATCAGAACGATGGACTTGCCGGCCATCTCGACGCGGATGTTGGAGCCGGGAATGAGGCGGGTGAGCAGCGTTTCGAGCCCGCGCACGTCGGCGCCGACGGTGATGTCGAGGGTCAGGATCTGGCGGCCGCGGGAATCGAAGAAGAAGGCGTTGGTCTGGCCGGGCTTCTTCGCGATCAGGAAGACACGGTTCGACGTCTGCACGACGGCGTCTATGCTTTTCGGATCGGACACCAGCACGTCGCGGAGCTCGAAGTCGAACTCGACGAGCATCGACTTCCCGGCGCCGAGGGCTATGGCCCGCGTCTGTCCTTCTGACGCGCTGATGCGCAGTATCGATTGTCCAGCGGGGTCTCCGCCAGCTTGTGCATTCGAGGCAGACGTTGCCGCGATTGCCCCGCACAGGGCCGGCAAAATCCAGGTCCAAATCTTTCGCATTATCTACAGGCCTTCTGACGGGCTAAACTTGAACTCTTCAGTTGACGCCGTACGTGCGCGAAGTCGTGCCGTAACGCAGGACGCGAATTGCTGCACTCGACTTGGTGGTCGGATCGACGCCGGCCGTCGGTCCCTGGTTCGGGTCGAGATCGGCGATCGACCGCAAGGTCAGGCTGATGTCGCCCATGGAATTGGCGAGCGCGAGCGACTCGGCCTGCTGTGCTGTCAGCTCGAGCGTGGCGGTGTTGGCGCTGGTGTCGGCGCTCTTCTTGCCTTCCTTGGTCTCGATCTGCTGACCGATCGCCAGGACGCGCACGTTGCCGAACAGGATGTCGCTTGCGTACTCGTCCTGGCCGTTACGGCCGCGCACGCGGCGAATCAGAATCACGTCGACGCGGTCGTTGGGCAGGATCAGATTGGCGACGGCCGTCTCGGCCTTGATCCGGGTCGCGATGGCGCGCATGCCGGCCGGCAGAATGGCGGCGAGGACGCCGCCCTGGCCCGCTCTCACCAGCTTCACCTGCGTAATCGGCTCGCCGGCCATGATCGGTGCGCGGGCGATCGAGCCGGCGAGCTGGGTCATCGCGTCCGGCTGGTCGGCGCGCGTGATGAAGCCAGGGGTTACGGTTTCGGTCGGCCAGGACTGCCAGCGGAAGAGGCTGTCGTTGGTGATCTGGCCGAGACCGATGTCGGTGCGGGCCACGAGGACGTCGCTCGACTTGACCTTGATCTCGACGGTCTTCTCGACGGGCGGCTTGTTGACCATGCCGCGCACCATGACGAAGGCCAAGATGCCTGCCGTGGCCGCGATTGCCAGTCCAATCAATTGAGGGCGTTTCATCGCACGCGTTGTCCCATACGGCCTTTGTGGCCGAACACTTATGCTCGGCTCCAAAGATTGCAGGACAAACGTCAATGCGCCGTTAATTCGTGTGCCGAAACGGCTAGCCGGCGGTCGCTACGATCCACGGTGTGACCGGAAGGACAAGGAGAGCAGCCCCGGCGATGGCGATGCCGTAGGGGATGCCGGAGCCCGGCTTGTGGAGCTTCATGGCCCAGTCCGGAGCGTAGACGCCGAGGACGGGGTGCGCTCTATATTTGACGATGACGAGCGCGAGGATGCCGCCGAGTGCGGCCGTGAGAGCCAGGAAGAGCGGAAGCTGGTCGAAGCCGATCCAAAGCGCGCCGACGGCGAGCAACTTGGCATCGCCGCCGCCGAAGCCGCCGAAGGCGAACAGGGCGATGCCGGCGACGAGCACAAGCCCGCGAGGCACAGCGACACCCGGTTGGGAATGGTCATGGTCAGCAGATCCATCGCGGCGGCGAAGGCCATGATGGCTGCGAATGTCATCAGAACGGTGGACGCGATCACGATACGCACCTTCGTTGGCGCCGGGTCGTCAGGTCCGCATGGGAGCCGACTGCTGGCGCGGCTTACTCCGGCCCAGGTTCGCGCATTCCGGTAAATAGCGCGTTATTTCCGCTTCCCTCGGCTCACTCGGTCGAACCGTCCGGGACTTGACTCTGGACGACGCCAAAAAGGTCGGTCAGGGCAATCTGAAAATTGGTTAGGCTGTATACGATCCCCATTCCGATGATGGCTGCGATGAGGCCGTATTCGATGGCGGTGCTGCCGGTTTCACTGGATCGGAAAGCTGCCAAAAGATCGATCATACACGCTCCTCACTTCGGGGTTTGGCCAGGATAGTACGTGCGGCGTTAATATCCCGTGCAGACCTTGCTAGCTGCGAAGCTTCAGAAAACGAACTGGCCACCGGGATGAAACACCCAGGTGGCCAGCAATCGTTTCACCAGCTTCCGCCAGCTTTGGACGAGGCTTAGCCCTCTTCGCCCGAGGTGCCTGCGCTATCAAGCTTCTCGCCGACGGTCTCGAAGATGCCCGAGAGGCTCTCCTGGAGCGTGCCGAGAGCGGCAATGATGCCGACGCCGACGATGGCGGCGATCAGGCCGTACTCAATTGCAGTGGCGCCCGACTCGTCCTTGGCAAAGCGCGAGAGAATGTTCGTCATGACTCAAAAACTCCCATGTGACTCTTTTTCAGTTCCCCGCGCCGGATGCTCCGCCCGCGTCTGAACTGCAGGCAGACTACGCGCCATTCGTTAAGCTGATGTAAAACTGATGGAGGTGTAGATGAACAAAACTTGTCTATAGCTTAAAACCATAGATACACTTTGATGTCATCTCGCCGAGATGAAGTATATTTCCAGTATTTACTTGGTTGCGCGGATATTAAACCGAGAAAATTCATCGAAATCAGCGTTCAAAATGTGATTAATATTTTGTTGAACGACATTTTTTCTTCGTTATGTCGAGGGGAAGTCTGCGCTCGGGTTGGCGGATTGGAGTGCGTGGGCGCGGGCCGCTCAGGTTAATCCGGAATCGTCATAAGCGAACACCTCGCATGCGGGCATGCGAGGTCCGGAGTTGTGACGGATGAGGCGATGCGCGGTCGCGAGACCTACTCGTACTTGCCGTGGCAGTGCTTGTACTTCTTGCCAGAGCCGCACGGGCAGGGGGCGTTGCGCGAGACTTTGCCCCACGTGGCCGGCTCACTGGGATCGACGGCGTCTGCCGCCTTGCGCGTCTGGAGCGGCGCGCGCTTCTCCGGCGTCTGGCTTCCCCGACCGCGCGCGGCTATGGCGGCATCGACCATCGCCAGCTCCTCGTTGAACTCATCCTGTCCGGTGATCGGATCGAGGTGATGCGCATGCATCTCGGGCAGCTCGGGCTCGTCAAGCTCGGGCGGGCGCTCGCCGGGAGGGGCCAACTCGACATGCATCAACTGGCCCGTGGTCGCTTCGCGCAGGCGGGAGAGCAGGCTCTCGAACAGCACGAACGCTTCGCTCTTGTACTCATTGAGCGGATCGCGCTGGCCGTAGGCCCGGAACCCGATCACCTGCCGCAGGTGCTCCAGCGTGACGAGATGCTCGCGCCAGAGGTGGTCCAGCGTCTGCAGCAGCACC
>JAFKKW010000357.1:12370-15580 GCA_017304275.1 Hyphomicrobiales bacterium
GCGCTCGAGGATCTCCTCGTCGGCGATGCCTTCCTCGGCGCCCCACGCCTCAAGCGGCAGGTCGAGGCCGAAGATCGCCTGCACGGCCTCCTTGAGGCCGGCCATGTTCCATTGCTCGGCGTAGGCGCGCTCGGGAATGAACCGGGAGACGAGATCGCTCAACACCTGCTGGCGGAGCTCGGTGACGATGTCCGAGACGTCGTCCTCGGCCATGATCTCCTTGCGCTGGTCGAAGATGACCTTGCGCTGGTCGTTCATCACATCGTCGTACTTCAGGATCTGCTTGCGGATGTCGAAGTTGCGCGCCTCGACCTTCTTCTGCGCCATCTCGAGGCTTTTGTTCATCCACGGATGGGTGATCGCCTCGCCCTCCTGGAGGCCGAGCGTCTTCAGGACGCTATCCATGCGGTCGGAGCCGAAGATGCGCATGAGGTCGTCGTCGAGGGCGAGATAGAACTTGGAGCGGCCGGGGTCGCCCTGGCGGCCGGAGCGGCCGCGGAGCTGGTTGTCGATGCGGCGGCTCTCGTGGCGCTCGGTGGCAAGCACGTAGAGGCCGCCGGATTCGAGCGCCGTCCTCTTGCGCTCGTTGACGATGGCCTGGATCTCGGCGCGCTTGCTCGCGACGTCGTCATCGGACGGGGTCCGGCCGGCCGCCGCTTCCTCGGCGATCCAGTCGCGGAGCTGATACTCGACGTTGCCGCCAAGCTGAATGTCGGTGCCGCGGCCGGCCATGTTGGTGGCGATCGTCACGGCGCCGGGCTTGCCGGCCTGGGCGATGATGCTCGCCTCCTGCTCGTGATAACGCGCGTTCAGGACCTGATGCGGGATCGGATCGTCCTTGCCCTTCTTCGTGCCGATCTCGATCAGGTAGGCGCCGATATCGTTGAAGTAGGCCTTGAGCTCGCTCTCCTGCGTGGTCTTGCCTTCCTTGGCATCCTTCATCTTCTCGGCTTGCGCCAAGAGCGATTTGCCGAGGGTTTCGATGTATTTGCGGTCCTTCAGGAGCTCGGAGAGCTGCTCGGACTTTTCGATCGACGTGGTGCCGACCAGGATCGGCTGGCCACGGCGCGCGCAGTCGGCGATCGTGGTCACGATGGCCGCCAGCTTCTCCTTCTGCGTGCGATAGATCTCGTCGTCGTCGTCGATGCGCGAGATCACGAGATTGGTCGGGATCTCGATCACATCGAGACCATAGATGTCCATGAACTCGGAGGCTTCGGTCAGAGCCGTGCCGGTCATGCCGGCGAGCTTCTTGTAGAGGCGGAAATAGTTCTGGAAGGTGATCGAGGCCAGCGTCTGGTTCTCGGGCTGGATCTCGACGTGCTCCTTGGCCTCGAGGGCTTGGTGCAGGCCCTCCGAATAGCGCCGTCCCGGCATCATGCGGCCGGTGAACTCGTCGATGATGACGACCTCGCCGCCCTTGACGATGTAGTCCTTGTCGCGCTGGAAGAGGGTGTGGGCTTTCAGCGCCTGATTGACATGGTGGACGAGGGAGACGTTCTCGATGTCATACAGCGAGCCGGTCAGCATCTTGGCGTCGGAGAGCATCTGCTCCATGCGCTCGTTGCCGAGCTCGTTGAGCGCGACCTGGCGCTGCTTCTCGTCGAGCTCGAGGAAGCCTTGCGTCTTGAGCTCCTCCTTGAGCTGCTCCTTCGGCAAGACCTTGGCAAGCTCGCTCTCGATCTTGGCATGCTCGGCCACGAGCTGCTTCACAAGGCCGTCGACGGCGACGTAGAGGTCGGCGCGGTCCTCGAGGGGGCCGGAAATGATGAGCGGCGTGCGCGCCTCGTCGATCAGAATGCTATCGACCTCGTCGACGATGGCGAAGGCATGGCCGCGCTGGACCATCTCGTCCTTCCTGAGCTTCATGTTATCGCGCAGGTAGTCGAAGCCCAACTCGTTGTTGGTAGCGTAGGTGACGTCTGCGGCGTAGGCGGCCTTGCGCTGCTCGTCGTCGAGGCCGTGCACGATGGTGTCGACGGTCAGGCCGAGGAAACGGTAGACCTTGCCCATCCACTCGGCGTCGCGCTTGGCGAGGTAGTCGTTGACCGTGACGACGTGGACGCCGTCGCCGGCGAGGGCGTTCAGATAGACGGCGAGAGTGGCGACGAGCGTCTTGCCTTCGCCGGTTTTCATCTCGGCGATGTTGCCCTCGTGGAGCACCATGCCGCCGATCATCTGCACGTCGAAATGGCGCTGGCCGAGCGTGCGCTTGGCGGCCTCGCGCACGGTCGCGAAGGCGGGCACGAGAAGGTCGTTCAGGGACGTGCCGTCGCGATACTGCTGGCGGAAGGTCTCGGTGCGGGCCCGCAGCTCCGCATCGCTGAGCTTCTCGATCTCCGGCTCGAGCGCGTTGATGGCCTCGACGCGGGCGCGGAAGCCCTTGACGCGCCGGTCGTTGGACGATCCGAATATCTTGGAGGCGAACGTGCCGATCGAGCCAAGGGAGAGCATCAAGAATAATTCCTCAAAATCATGGACTTGGCGGGAGAGGCGCGACGTATCCAGAGGAGCAGGCGCGTCATGCGCCGGCTTGGTCTCCGGAGTGCGTCAGCGGTCAAACACCAAGAACTGGATAACCGCGAGAGCGCCAGTCCGGCCGGTCGGCCACACCGGGGCAGACATAAGGATTGCTGGCCATAGTTGTCAACGCGTCGGCGTCCTTTCCCTTCCGGGAGTTTTTCTGCCGCTCTTAAGGCCAATTCTTGGAAAGTCGGGGGCAAATATTTGCATTTGTTCACTTGGCAGGCGAACGCCCCGTGGTCTATGGATGCCGCGAATTTCTGCGACGGCGTCCATGACTTGCGGGGCGCGTTCATTTCTTGGCCGCAATCCAGGCGCTTGTCGGCGTCGGCGCCTGTCCGGCATTCGTTGACACCGCCGCCGCTGCCGCTTTCTATGGCCGGCGGCTGGCTGCCGCCACCCAGGTCCCCAAGGATGTTGGGATTGAAGCCAAGGAGCGCCAGTAGCAGTACTACGATCCCGCCACCGATTCCGCCTCCGATCTTGGTCCCACGGCCCAGCCCGCTGCCGCGTCTGTCTTCTACCTGCGATGGATCAAGCTGTGCGCCGTCATTGAAACTCATACAGTCAGAATAGACGTCACTATTGGTGTCCGATGGCGCACACTGCCGTAAAATTGCGGGGATGCCTTTCCTGAACAACCTTCAACTGTGGGCCGATGACCGCCGCAACGAGACCGCCGACCAT
>JAFKKW010000276.1 GCA_017304275.1 Hyphomicrobiales bacterium
GGCGACCCACTCGTCGAACGGGCATACCGACCGCAGAATTGCCATCACGTGCCGCGATTTGAGCGCGCCGGACCGGCAGCTCCAGACGTTCGAGGCAGTCGTCAGCATGCCTCCGGCCAAGACCGCCCGCGCACTGTAGGTTCCTCCACCCGCCGGGATATCCGGTGCACCCGGACTGACCGGGTTTTGGTGAATGTGGCTTGCCGATCCCACGGGCCGCGTTCGATGGGGCGCCGCGCTCTTCTCCCCGTTGCGCAACCCGTGCCAGCCCCTATGATGCGGCCCGCACGTCCGCATCGCACACGTGGAAGGGAGCTCGCGGCATGAGGCTTAATCCCCCGACGATCGTGATCTTCCTCATTTCCTTTGTTCTGGCCACGCTGGCGCTGATCACCAAGCTGGGCTTCATTCCTGTACCGCGCTATCTGCCTCACCAGGAATTCTGGCTGTCGATCACGGCCTACCTGACGCTGATGGTCGGCAACCTGGTGCGGGGCCTCTGAACCACCTACCAGGCGATTGGCTTGCGGTCGCGGAAGAACCCGCCGGTCGGACCGTCGTCTCCAAGCGTCGCCAGCCAGACGGCCGTATCCGCGCCCTCCTCCGGGCTCCGCTCCGCCGTCGGCCCGCCCATGTCGGTCCGCACCCATCCGGGGCACATGGCGTTCACCTTGATATTCCCGCCGCTGAGCTCCGCCGCCGCAATCCGTGTCAGCGCATTGAGCGCCGATTTCGACATGCGGTAGGCCGGATACCCGCTGCCCATGTCGCTGAGTTGCCCCGCGCCCGAGGAAATATTGACGATACGCCCATACCCCTGCTCGCGCATGAGGGGGGCTGCCGCCTGGATCAGCCGGACCGGACCGAGCAGGTTGGTCTCCATCGTACGCCGCAACGTATCGGCCTTGAGATCGAACAGGCTGGCTTTGAACCCGCCGGGCTCGTCGATCAGGATCGCAGCGTTGTTGACCAGGATGTCGAGCCGTCCGTAGATGCGCTTGACCTCCGCCACTGCGTTGACCGCGCTGTCCTCACTGTTCACGTCCAGACCGACGACCGGCACGTCGAGCCCCTCCGGCTTCAGTTTTTCTGCGGCCGCAACCCCTTCGTCCGTATCGCGGGCGCCGATGACAGCCAGAACCCCAAGGCGCGCGAGTTGCCGCACGATCTCGAAGCCGATCCCCCGGTTCGCACCTGAGACGAGTGCGGTGCGTGTAACAGCCATGCGGATCTCCCTGGTTCCGGCCGCGCTGAAGCGAGTCCTGTTGCGCCGAGATTAGCCTCTAACCGCCCGCGCCGCATCCGGCGGAATACGCGCCAGGCAACAAAAATCCTCCGGATCGGCTATGCAATGGATGGAGTCCAGGGGCACGGCTCCAAAGCGTGCCCGTGCCCCGGGGGAGCCCTTACCATGAAAGCCTACGTGATCGTTCAAGAGACGGTAACCGACGAGCCGACCTTCGCCGACTATCGCAGCAAGGTCATCCCGACTCTAGCCCCGTACCAGGGCCGCTTCGTCGTGCGCGGAGGAGCGCTTTCGGTCCTCGAGGGCGAATGGTCCCATCCGCGGCTCGTCATCCTTGAATTCCCTTCGCGCGAAGCGGCGATGGGCTGGTACGGCTCCGCGGAATACCAGGCCATCCTGCCCTTGCGCCTCGCAAGCTGCCGGGGAAACCTCGTCGTCGTCGACGGCATGGCATAGACCTTCCGGGTCCGGAAAGACGACACGTTGCGTC
>JAFKKW010000358.1 GCA_017304275.1 Hyphomicrobiales bacterium
TTACGAACAAGTGCATTTTATCTGGGTCGGCTACCGTACCGCTACTTATGAGTAGCGCGTGCCCTAGCGCCGGAACATAAGGCATATGAGCAACCGATCACGAAATGAGTTTTGAAATAGCCTTCCTGTCCCCAAGCACGCTATCGGCTAGCTCTGGGCTCTTCTTCTTTCCAAGTGCCTTGAAGACTCGTTCGTACGGAATGGGATTGCTCGAGCCATGAGGATTTTCCCATTCAGGACAGTTTTCGTGCGTGTAGTCTCTCACCACGAAACGATCCATGTGGCCAAAACTCTTCCAGATCGAATGCAGGATATCTAGTTCCGCGTCGCTGAGTTCGTCCAAGTCATCTTCCGACAGCTTCGAATTCGCTAGTGCAACCATATGCTTTGCGCCATCGGCGATAAATTTGTCCCAATCGCCAGATTCGGACGTGCCGCTAATGAAGCCGTAGGTCAGTGAATTGACGGGGCCGTGGTCCATCGAAACGAGATAATCGTTGAGGATTGGCCTATCGTATTTTTCCATGAAGAGGCGGTCAGCCAAGTAGATCAACTTGGTCAGTTTGAGGACGTTGATCTCGCCTTCGTCCTGAAGCGCGAAGTACGCAGCCACTTGCGCGGCCTTCCGGACGTTAAACCAAGGCGCCATGTCGCCTCCGCCTGCTACCCTACAAATGCAGAATCTAGATTCGTCATGACTTCAAGCTTTGTCATGGCGACAACACAAAAAACGTCGGGACGATGCCGACCCAACGTTCTGACACAATAGTTGTTCCTGATTCGTTCTGTCAAGGTCCTAGCGCCTCTTTTTCTGAGCCGCGATGCGTCGCTCATGCTCCGGATCCGGCCCCACTAGTCGTTCGATAGGTCAGCCGCTTGTTCTTGACGCCTACAAGCGCGATAGCCGCGCGCTGCTTGTCGTCAATGCCGAGCGCAACGCGGTTCGAGTACCGGAAGTCGAACTCTGCCAGATACCGGCGCAGATGCTTCTCCGAGCAATGCTGGTAGATGCCCCGCATCCCGCGTTTGAACAGTGAGAAGTAGCCTTCCACGGTGTTGGTGTGGACCTCGCCGCGTACCCATTCTTCTTGCGCGTGGTTCACGCTCTCATGCTTCCGGCCTTGCTTCTTCAGCGGCTTATAGTGGCCTGCTTGGTCGGTCATGATGGTGACTTCCCGATCGATGTTGTAGCGGACGATGGGAAGCACGGTCACAGCATCGGCACGGTCAACGTGAAAGCTCCGCGCTTCACCGGATGAGCGATCTACCAAGGTCAGCACAGTCCGCATGTGCTGGAAGCCGCCACGGGGCTTCGGGAACTGGGTCTTGCCGATATAGGTCTCGTCCACTTCCACGGGGCCGCCAGCGCCGCCCATGGGAGGCGAGAGGCTGTTCTGGCGCATGGCCTCGCGGATGCGGTGGGACATGAACCACGCGGTTTTGAGGGTGACGCCCAAGGTCCGGTGAAGCTGGTTCGAGCTGATGCCCTTCTTCGAGCCGACGATCAGATAGAACGCCTGAAGCCACAGGTGCAGAGGCACGTGCGACTTCTCGAAGATGGTGTTCACGGTCACCCGGAACTGTTTGCGACACCTGTAGCACTTGTAGAGCCCGATACGGGTTGCCTTGCCCTGCATCTTGGAGATGCGCTCTTTCTCGTTGCAGTGGGGGCAGACGGGGCCGTGCGGCCATAGATGGGCCTCAACCCAGGCGTAGGCAGCCTCTTCGTCTTGCAGGTGTTTTTGGCTCATGAGCGACATGGCGGAATCTCCTATGGATTCCAATATACTGCGTCATGTTGGGTTTGACAAGTATAATATGCCGCGCGATCTCTATCCATCAACGGTTGCGCCGCTTTGTGGATATCAATTCTCGATTGCTTTTCTGCCGGGATCGGAGTGGCCGTCTGGGCGATGTGTGCTTAGCCTGTGGCGCGTTACCGGAACGACGAGGCGATAGACATGAGCGGCAAAGTCCGATCGCCGACCAAGGAAGAGCGTCTGGCCAAGGCCTTGCGTGAGAACCTGGCGCGGCGGAAAGCCCTGGTCAGGGCGAAGCGTGCGCGCGGCAGCGACGATGAGGTGGGCGCCGCGCCGCTGTCCGCCGACGCCCCCCCGAGCGATGAGAACTTAAAATTGCGCTCGGGGCCGGGAAGCGATTAAGGATTTCGGTCAACACATCTGCAGCGGCGGATCGCAAGAGCGCGGGGCTCGGCTGCTCGTACCCTCTCCGGCAAAGGCTTGGACACTCCATGGATCGCATCAAGATCATCGGCGGCGAGCGGCTCAACGGCGCGATCCCGATCTCCGGCGCGAAGAATGCCGCGCTTCCGCTCATGATCGCGTCGCTGCTGACGGAAGACCGGCTGACGCTCAAGAACGTTCCGAACCTTGCCGACGTGAACCTGCTCGCGCGCATCCTGCGCAACCACGGCGTGGACCTGGCCGTGGACGGGAAACGCTCCGGCGGCGCTCCCCATCTCGGCGAGACGTTCCATCTCACGGCGCGCGACATCTCGGATACCACCGCACCGTATGAGCTCGTCTCGCGCATGCGGGCCAGCTTCTGGGTGCTCGGCCCGCTGCTGGCGCGCATGGGGCAGGCGAAAGTCTCGCTGCCCGGCGGATGCGCCATCGGCACGCGGCCGGTCGACCTGCACCTTGCGGCGCTGCGCGATCTTGGCGCGGAGATCGAGATCGAGTCCGGTTACGTCATCGCACGCGCGCCGAAGGGTCTCGTCGGCGGGCACATCATCTTCCCGAAAGTCTCCGTCGGCGCGACGCACAACGCCCTGCTGGCGGCAGCGCTGGCCAAGGGCGAGACCATGATCGAGAACGCGGCGCGCGAGCCCGAGGTTGGCGACGTCGCCTCGTGCCTGGTCAAGATGGGGGCCGAGATCGAGGGCATCGGCACCTCCACCCTGCGCATCCAGGGCAAGTCGCGGCTCGAAGGGGCGGTGCATACGGTGCTGCCGGACCGCATCGAGACGGGAACGTTCGCGTTCGCTGTCGCCGCGACCGGCGGCGACGTGGTGCTCGAGGGCACGCGGCGCGATCTCTTGAAGACGGCGTTCGAGACGCTCGCCCAGACCGGCGCGTCCGTTACCGATACCGACAACGGCGTGCGCATCGCGCGCAACGGCAACGGGCTCGAGCCGGTGGACGTCGAAACGCAGCCGTTCCCGGGCTTCCCGACGGATCTGCAGGCGCAGCTCATGGCGCTCATGACGCGCGCGCACGGCACCAGCGTGATCCGCGAGACGATCTTCGAGAACCGCTTCATGCACGTGCAGGAGCTGGCGCGGCTCGGCGCCGACATCAAGCTTCACGGCGACACGGCAACGATCAAAGGCGTCAAGAGCCTGACCGGCGCGCCGGTGATGGCGACCGACCTGCGCGCCTCCGTCTCGCTCGTCATCGCCGGGCTGATGGCCGAGGGCGAGACGATGATCAACCGCGTCTACCACCTCGACCGCGGCTTCGAGCGGCTCGAGGAGAAGCTCTCGCGCTGCGGGGCGAGGATCGAGCGTCTGACGGCGGGGTGACGAGCGGATGTCGTCCCGAGAGGCGGAGGCGCAGCCGTAACCTCATAGGGGACTCAGCGCGCCATGCGCGCGGAAGGCGCTCAGGATCAATTGCGATAGGAGCTTTTGCTGGGTCCCGGCTCGGCGCTCCGCTGCGCGTCGCTTGGCCGGGATGACAAGCGAGCCGGGGTGACAGGCGGGGGTGCTACAGGCTCTTGTTCATGCGGCGGATGCGGGTCGCGAGCTGGCGCATCACGTAGAGCGAGAACGCCGGGTTGTGGCGAACGAGCTCGAGGAACGTGTCGCGGTTGATCAATGCCACCTCGCAGGCCTGGGCGGCGAGCGCCGCGGCGGAGCGGGGCGCGTTGTCGATCAAGGCAAGCTCGCCGAAGATGCCGTGCAGGCCGACGTTCTCGAGCACCGTGCCATAGGTCACGATCGAGACCTTGCCCTCGACGACGAGATACATGTAGTCGCCCGGGTCCTCCTCGAGAAAGATCTTCTCCCCCGCCGCGTATCGCTTCAGGGGAATCCTGAACCGTTCCAGGAAATCGAAATCGAACGGGGTGCCCGACATGGTCCGACCTCGGTCTCACGGCCACTGAATACCGGACTATAGCGCGGGATGCGGCGTCCTGTCGCCGCCGCCGATGCGGCTGCTCAGGTCATCGTAAAGATCGGGTGGGGATTGCCGGGCTGCCCGGCTCCGGTCATATTTCGGGTCAATTTGAGGCGGATCAACACGTTGCTCTGCCGGGAGGGCGACAGGGCGACAACGAACCTGCCAGGATCGGGGAGACCATCATGACGAAGATTGCATCCACTCTCGCCGTGCTCGCGGCGCTTTTCGCGGCCGCGCCGGCATTCGCGCAGACCAAAGTGAAGGCCGGAACCCTGACCTGCACGGGCGGTGCCGGCGTGGGCCTCATCCTCGGCTCGAAGAAGACCTACGACTGCACGTACGTCTCCTTGTCCAACCGCTCGGAGAGCTACTCCGCCTCCATCACCAAGATCGGACTCGACGTCGGCGTCACCGACGAAAGCACGATGATCTGGACCGTGCTCGCGCCATCCGACATCGTCAAAGGCGGCCTCCGAGGCAACTATGCGGGCGCGACGGCGGACGTGGCGATCGGCGTCGGCGGCGGCGCCAAGGTGCTGCTCGGCGGCTCAGAGAACACGATCGCGCTGCAGCCGGTGAGCATCCAGGGGCAGACGGGCCTCAACCTCGCCGTCGGCGTGGCCGAGCTTTCCATCCGGTAGACGCGAGACAACACCCATGTCCGACCTCAAGCTCATCGCGCTCGATGCTGAGGATCTTGCGATCATCGCGGCTCATCTGCAGGATGCCGTGTTGCGCATCGAAGACATGACCTATCTCAAGGCAGACCAGCGCTTCGCCCTGGTCGTCAACCGTTTCGACTGGAGCCACGCCGCCAAGGCGGGCGACACGACCGACCGCTTCATGCGCAAGCGGTCGGGCGTGCGCTTCGAGCACGTTACGGCTGCGCGGGTGCAGGGCCTCGACCTGACGAAGAAGGATCAGGTGCTGTCGCTCCTGACGCTCACCTTCGCGGCCGTCGACGAGCCCCGGGGCACGATCACGCTGACCTTCGCCGGCGGGGGCGCGGTGCGGCTCGAGGTCGAGTGCATCGAAGCCGCACTCTCCGACCTCGGCGCCGCCTGGGCCACCCAGCGCAAGCCTCAACACGCGGGCGATTAGACCCGTCCCTTCCTGCAGCCGACGGAACATCCTGCCGCATGTGCGCTTTCTGTCGCGCATGCGTGCTTTCGCGCCGGGCGACCCTCGCCTATAAGGGCCCATTCGCAGGAGCCCCCGGCAGGGCTCGCCATCGGAGCACTCCATGCCTCAGCGGCTTTCGACAACCGAGCCCGGCTTCGCGTCCCAGTTCGATGCCTTTCTCGCGACCAAGCGGGAGACCTCGGAGGACGTGGACCAGGCCGTGCGCGCCATCATCGCGGACGTGCGGGCGCGCGGCGACCGGGCGCTGATCGACTTCTCCAAGAAATTCGATGCCGTCGATCTCGGCGCGATCGGGATCCGCGTGACCGAGCGCGAGGTCGAGGACGCGGTGGGCGCGTGCACGCCGGAGACGCTCGATGCCTTGAGCTTTGCCCGTGACCGCATCGCGGACCATCATGCGCGGCACCTGCCCGCGAGCGAGACCTATCAGGACAGCAGCGGCGCGACGCTGGGGCATCGGTGGACGGCCGTGGAATCGGCCGGCCTCTACGTCCCGGGCGGTCTTGCTTCGTATCCGAGCTCGGTGCTCATGAACGCGGTGCCGGCGAAAGTAGCCGGCGTCGAGCGGCTGGTGATCGTAGTCCCGACGCCCAAGGGCCAGCTCAACCCGCTCGTTCTGGCGGCCGCCAAGCTTGCCGGCGTGTCGGAGATCTATCGCGTCGGCGGCGCGCAGGGCGTGGCGGCGCTCGCCTACGGCACGGAGACCATCAAGCCGGTGGCAAAGATCGTCGGGCCGGGCAACGCGTATGTTGCGGCAGCCAAGCGGCAGGTATTCGGGACGGTCGGCATCGACAGCATCGCGGGGCCGTCGGAGGTGCTCGTCATCGCCGACAAGCACAACGATCCGGACTGGATTGCCGCCGACCTCCTGGCGCAGGCCGAGCACGACACGGCCGCGCAGTCGATCCTGCTCACCGACGATGCCGCGTTCGCGGATGCCGTCGTCTCCGCCGTGCAGCGGCAGGTGCAGCAATTGCCGAAAGCCGATATCGCGGGGGCAAGCTGGCGCGATTTCGGCGCCGTCATCCTCGTCTCGTCGCTCGAGGCCGAGGCGCCGCCGCTCGCCGACCGCATCGCGGCCGAGCATCTCGAGATCGCGACCCGCGATCCCGACGCGCTGGCGGCGAAGATCCGTAACGCGGGCGCATTGTTCCTCGGCGCGTACACGCCGGAAGTCATCGGCGACTACGTGGCCGGCCCCAACCACGTGCTACCGACGGCCCGTAGCGCGCGCTTCTCCTCGGGGCTCGGCGTGCTCGACTTCATGAAGCGCACCTCCATCCTCAAGCTCGACGCGGCGTCCCTCAATAAGCTTGCGCCGGCAGCGATGACGCTGGCGCGCGCGGAGGGGCTTGAAGCACACAGACGGTCGGTCGAAATCCGGCTTTCCGAGAAAGGGGCATCGGCATGACCGACACCGACACGTCAAGCGAGGCGGTGGAAACCAAGAACCGGCTGACCGAGATCGTGCTCGACCCCGCCTCGATCGCGCGCGGCAATGCCAACATCGAGCACGAGCGGGAGGTGGCGATCTACGACCTTCTCGACGGCAACTCGTTCGCGCTCGAAGGCCGCGACGACGGCCCTTACAAGCTCACGATCGGGATGGTGGAGGATCGGCTGGCGCTTACCGTGTTCAGCGACGCGTCGTCCTCGGAGGAGCCGATCATTGCGCACTTCCTGTCGCTGACGCCCTTCAAGCGCATCATGAAAGACTACTTTCTGGTGCTCGACAGCTACTATCAGGCGATCCGCTCGGCCCAACCCTCGCGCATCCAGGCGATCGACGTCGGCCGGCGCGGCCTGCACGACGAGGGCAGCCGCGTGCTCATGGAGCGTCTCGAAGGAAAGATCAAAATCGATCTCGACACGGCGCGCCGCCTCTTCACGCTCATCTCGGCCCTTCACTGGAAGGGGTGATCGCGTGTCACGCGAGGGCGACGGGCCTCAGGCGGTGTTGTTCGCGTGTGCCTTGAATGCCGTGCGCAGTCCCATGGCAGCAGCGATCCTGCGCCATCTCATGGGGGATCGCGTCCACGTCGCGTCCGCGGGCGTGCGCGCCGGGATCACGGACCCGTACGCGGTCGCGGTGATGGACGAGATCGGCATCGACATTTCGGACCATGAGCCCTCGACGCTCAAGGAGCACGAGGCCGAGCCGTTCGATCTCATCATCACGCTGTCACCGGAAGCGCATCACCACGGCGTGGAGATGACGCGCGTGACGCCGGCAAAGGTCGAGTATTGGCCGACCCCCGACGCCACGGTGCTGCTCGATAGCGCCGGCCGGGAGGAGGTGCTGGCCGCCTACCGCGACGTGCGCGACTCGCTGTTTCAGCGCATCAAGGCGCGGTTCCTGCCTCAAGCCGGCGGGCCCAGCGTGTGAGCGCATCAGGCGTATCTGGATCCCGGCCTGCGCCGGGATGACGTGGCTTTCATGGCGGTCGTCGCCCTCCAAGTCGATGTCGCTCCGGTTTGAGGGGGGCGTATGCATCTTCATTTCTCATCGCCTCCTCTAGGCCTCGCCAACAAGGCGGACGGGAGGGATCAAACGCGCGGCGCGCCCAGGAACCAGGTGCTCTGCGGCCCGAGGCCCTTGATCTCGATCGCGCCGCGCGGCTCGACCTCGAAGTGCTCGGCAAGCTTGGCGTGCGACTCCGGACAGATGTGAATCCTGCCCGGAACGGAGGTGGTCTCGAGCCGTGCCGCGAGATTCACGGCGTCGCCCCAAATGTCGTAGCTGAACTTCCGGCGTCCGATGACTCCGGTCATGACCGGCCCCGTCGCCAGCCCCATGCGCATGGTGATGTCGTGGCCCGTCTCGCCCCGCAGCTCCTCAATCGCGTCTTGCATCGCAAGCGCCATGCGCGCGAGGCGGTGGGCGAAATCCGGTGACGGCTCGGGGATGCCGGACGCGACCATGTAAGCGTCGCCGATGGTCTTGATCTTTTCGACGCCGTGGCGCTCGGCAAGGTCGTCGAACACCGTGACGAGCCGGTTCAGCAGCGACACCGTCTCGCTCGCGCCCAGGCGGCGGGCCAGCGCCACGAAGCCGGAAATATCCGCAAACAGGATCGATGCCTCGGGGAAGGTGTCGGCTACGTGCTCGGCAGGCTTCGCCTTGAGACGCTCGACGATCGTATCGGGAAGGATGTTGCGGAGCAGCGCCTCAGTCTCGGCCTTGGCGTTCTCGGCAAGCCGGAACGCGTAGAACACGGCGGCGGAGATGATGCCGAACGTGGTGATGGCCGCCTGCGTATAGAGCGAGTCGAGCACGTCCTGCGGCGCCGGGATTGCGGCCGCGGACTGCGGGAAGAGGAACCAGCTCGCAAGATGCAGGCAAAGCGCGATCGTGATGGCCGGAATGATCAGCCAAAGCCGCGCGAGGCCGAGAACCACGAAGGCGCCCGCCGAGAACGCCACGTACTGGATGTGCAGCCCCGACTCGCGACCGAGGTAATGGACGAAGGCGATCAGAGCTGCGTACTCGGTGACGAGAATGAGGAGCGCGGCCGCAGCCGATCCGAAGCGGTGCATCAAGGGGACGGCGGCGACGAGGACGACGATCGCGAGGTTGATATAGACGATCGGTCTGTAGCGGTCGAAATCGAGAAACGCCTGCTGCAGGCCGTAAATGAGCGTCGTGACGACGATCAGGTAGGCGATCATGTTGAGGATCATGAGCCGCCGCTTGGTCTCAGGCGGATAGCCCTGCGTACCGGCCTCGACGAGACGGGCCATCCACGCCCCGAGCGCCGACACGCGCGTCTTGGCCGCCAGCTTCTCGATCGTTCTCGCGAGGCTCATCGCGGGATCAGTCCCAGGCTCCTCCGGCCGCGACACAGCTCGCTCTCCCCAAAAACTCGGTCGCTCGCGATCGGCAGCTTAGATCATTTGCCGTCTGACGTGGAAAATCGCGATGCAGGTGGCTGCTTACGCACCCGAGCCGGTCTGCGCTGTCATCGGAGGAACACGGGTCGGAACGGCCGGGCTCGGCGCTAGGCGCCGGCCGTCGCTTCCAGCTCATCGATGTCGCACGTGAAACGGCTGTCCTTGCGCTCGATGGCGCCGCTGTCCTCGAGCAGCGAGAGCGCCGCGTTCACCTTGGGGCGGCTGGCGCCAATCAAGAGCGCCAGCTCGCTCTGCGAGATCGGGAGGTCGACGACGATCCTGGCGCCGGGCTTCAACTCGCCTTTCTGGCGGGCCGCGGCCAGGAAGAAGCGTGCAAGCCGCACCTCGATCGGGTAGAGCGCGATGCCCTCGAGCTGGTGGTCGGCCTCACGCACACGATTGCACAAGAATTTGACGATGGCTTCGCGCACGATCGCGCGCTGCTCGATCAGGCGCGAGAGCGCGGCCTTGGACAGCGTGAGCGCCGTGACTTTCGAGACCGCGGTGGCGTCGGCGCTGCGCGTGCCGCCGTCGAGGACCGCGATCTCGCCGAAGATCTGGCCCGTCTCGGCGTGCGCAAACGACAGCTCGCGGCCTTCCGGCGTCAGAACCGACAGGCGCACGCGGCCGCTCGTCACCAGGTAAATTTCCTTGCCGTCGTCGCCGCGCGAGAAAATGGCCTGCCCGCCGTCGAACGACGTCTCGCGCATCTCCTGCAGCACGGCCTTACGATCGGCCTCCTCAAGCGCGCCGAAGAGCGGCGTCCGACCCAGCATTTCGAGCAGCGCGTCCTTGGCGATCATGCCGTCCTCCACCCCATTTGTGGGGCCTCGGATGATTTTCGCGGCAACCGGAAGGATTGGCAACGAGCTTCTTGCTTTTCGGGAGGGGTCTCTGCATTCTTCGCTCGCGTTCAGCAGGGTTAAGACAACGCCCTCAGCGCGAGCGGCGGGATTGCTTCACGCGCGGGCATGGAACCGTCAGAGTTGCTCTGCCAATCAGCCGCCACAATCGGCCGTAGCGCGTTCTTCGCATTTGTTGCATATCAACCGGCACCCAGAGATGAGCTCCGTCAAGGCCGCCTTCCTCAGCTCCTTCAAACGTACCGACAGTCCCCGCCGCGAGACGCTTCGGCGCGAGCTTGCGCGCGAGCGCGCGCGGGAGCAGGGACCGCATCATGCACCCAAGCTCGTGCTGGCGAGCGCCAGCCCGCGACGCCTGACGCTGCTTGCGCAGGCCGGCATCGAGCCCGACGCGCTGCGTCCCTCGAGCGTCGACGAGACGCCGCGGCTGG
>JAFKKW010000359.1 GCA_017304275.1 Hyphomicrobiales bacterium
CGCCCGGCTCCTGCGAGGCGATTACGGTCCCGATCATGATATTGAGCTGCGTTACGCCGCCCGCGATCACGCCGGGAATGCCCAGTGTGATGAGGCGGCGCATGCGCTCCGTCATGCGCGGGCGCCGCAGCTTGAGCGTGAAGTTGTTGCGCCTGAGCCCGCCGATCAGCAGCCAGAGCTGCAGCACGCCGGCCACGAACACGCCGATCGCCTGCACGATGCCGCCTTCCGGCTCGTTATGATACCCCAGCGCGAAGCCGACGAAGATCGCCGCCGTCAGCGTCAGGTTGAGCACGATCGACACCGACGAGCTTTCGACGAACTTGCCGAACGTGTTGAGCACGCCCGAGAACAGCGCCACGAGCGACATGCAGAGCAGATACGGGAACGTGATCTGCGTCAGCAGCACCGCGAGATCGAACTTCTCCGGCGTGGCACTGAAGCCGGGCGCCAGCAGATACATGAGCCACGGCATGGTCAGGATGGCGAGGATCGTCAGCGCCACCAGCACCGCGACGAGCCCGCTCATCGCCTCCTCGGCGAAGCGCCGCGCCTGCTCGCGCCCCTCGCCCTCGAGCTCCTTGGCGAACAGCGGGATGAAGGCCGAGTTGAACGCGCCCTCGCCGAACAGCCGCCGGAAGAGGTTGGGAAACCGGAACGCGACATTGAACGCATCGGCGACCCATCCCGCGCCGAAAGCCCAGGCGAACAGGATGTCACGCACGAAGCCGAGCACACGGCTGACGAGCGTGAGGCCGCCGACGGTGGCAAAGGCGCGATAGAGCTTCATGAGGTCCCCGGGCGTATTCCGAGCATCGGCACGCGCCACCCTTAATGTGCTTCAAGCCCACAGCAAAGCCCGGACTTGCGGTGACGCTTGCGTGGCCTTGGCATGGTGGCGCAGCCCGGCCATGGCGAGAAATTAGAGCGGCGACGTCAGTCCTCCCTGGAGCGAGGCGACGAAGAATGCCGCGCCCATCAGGAAAACGAGCGTCGAGCCGAGCAACCCCGCACCGGTCGCGACCACCCCCGCGAGCCGGCTCTCGCCGCCGGCCATCCGGGTCGCAACCTCCCGCGAGCCGACCGCCAGCGAAGCCAGCACGGAGACGGTAAGAGCGGTCCCGAGCGCCATGGCGAAGGTCGCGAAGATTCCCGCGATCAGGATGCCCTGGCTCAGGGCAAAGATCAGGACGAGGATCGCGCCCGTGCACGGCCGGATACCGACCGAGAGCGCAATCGCCACCGCCTTGCTCCACGACAACGGCGCCTCGAGCTGCTTGGGATCTGGCATATGCGCATGCCCGCAGCACGATCCGCCCCCCGCATGCATAGGAGGGGTGAGGCTCTCCGCAAGCGCATGCGTGTGGTCATGCCCGCACCCGCAAGCGCGTTGGCCGGGGACATGATCGGGCGAACGCGCAGCATCCGCACCGTGAGGAAGCGGCGCCGCTGCGACGCCCGCGCGCCGCCGAAACAATCCGCCGAGCTGGCCGTACAGCAGCCAGACGCCGATCAGCGCGACGAAGCCCCAGCTGATGGTCTCGATCCACCTTTCCGTGGCCGTGATCTCGAGGCTCGTGGCGTTGAGCGCGATGGCGAGAACGCCGACGATCGCGATAGCCGACAAAGCCTGGAAGAAGGCGGACAGGAAGGACAGCATGATCCCGCGCTTGACCGTCTTCTCGTTGGCGAGCACGTACGACGAGATCACCGCCTTGCCGTGGCCCGGTCCCGCTGCATGCAACACGCCGTAGGTGAAGCTCAGGAACGCGAGCAGAAGCGTTGCATCGAGCACGTTGCCGGTCTTGAGCTGGCGCACGGCTCCCGCAAGCTCCCGGTTGATCCTCGCTTGCTGTGCCAAGACATAGGACCAGAGGTCCTTGAGAAAGGTCCGCTCGACCCTTTGTGCCGGTGCGCCGGCCGTCGATTGTCCCTGTGCCAGCGGCACGCCGAGCGGAGACCTTTGCGTGTCCTGCGCCAACGCTCCGAAGGCAGTAAGCACACCGAGAACAAGTGCTGAGAGCGCCGCGAGAGACCGCGTCATGACTTCTTGCAGTCCAGCGTCACCGTCTTTGCATACCCCATTCCCATGCCCATGTTCTGGTCACCCGCCGTGAGCTGTCCGCCGAACGACTCGTTGAGCTTCTGCAGCTCGGCAAGCTCGTTCTCGGGAATGCCGATGTTGGCGTGACAATTCTGAGGCGCACCGGCGCTGAGCTTCACCGGGTTGTCGGCAGCGAAGTCGAAGGCGATGAAAAACGTCTCGTCGAACACCGCAAAATTGAAGTCCGGCGCGTCCGCCAGAACGGGCTGTTCGAACGGCAGCGTGAAATGGAGAGACAGCGCACCCTCCTTGTAGTCTAGATAGTAGTCGACGGGCAGCTTGACCTTGATCGCAGCCTTCCCGAGCTTGGCGACGGTGAAGTAGCCGAACTCGCTGAGCCCATCGATATTGACCTGCGCCAGCTCCTTGAGCTCCTCGCGCGAATAGTCGCCATCTCCGTTGGTATCGAGACCTTGGATTGCCATCGCCGTGTACATGTCGTCGAAGGTCCATTTGTGCTGGAGGCCGGTGATTGCCCCGCCCTGGTAGAGCACCGTGGTCTCAACCGTCACCCAGACGTGCGGATGAGCCGACGCCGGCGGCGCCCATGCGACGACGAGCGCCCCAAGCGCCGCGAGAAGCCAGCCTCCAGGGAGCCGATCTCCCAAGGCCCGCGATATCGAAGTCAAGTTGCCCTCCTGGCTTAGCCCCCAAGCACGGACGTCCCGCAAGCATCGACGAGACGTGCGCCGGAAGTCTACCACATGCGCACCGACGCATCCGCGGCGTGCCCGGCGCCTGGCGCGAACCGCCGCAGACGATCCAAAGAATGGAGCGGAACCAAGGCACCGGCGCCTCGGTTGCGCCCGGCTGGATGTTATAGTATCCACAAACAAGTCGAAAAACAGGAGCAGTCCTTGCGCCGTCCGAACCAACCCACGCCATCGCGAGCGAATAAGGGAAAGTATCTCCTTGCGCTGGCCGCGGCGCTGCTGGCGACCGCCAGTCCGGCAGCCGCCGAGCTCAAGGTGACGGCGACGATCAAGCCAGTGCACGCCTTGGTGGCCCAGGTCATGGAAGGCGTGGGCACGCCGTCGCTGCTCGTCCAGGGCGCGGCCTCGCCGCATACCTATTCGCTGAAGCCCTCCGACGCCCGGACGCTGCATCATGCCGACGTCTTCTTTCGCGTGTCGGACACCGTCGAGCCCTTCACGCGCAAGATCGTGGCCGCGCTGCCGGATACCGTTCGCATTGTGACTCTTGCGCAAGCGCCGGGCATCGAGTTGCTGGATCTGCGCAGGGGCGAAACCTTCGAGAGCCACGACCCCGCAGACCACGATCACGCGGGCGGCCACGATCACGGCGATCATGACCACGATCACGACAGCCACCATCATGCGCAAGAGACCCTCGACGGCCACGTCTGGCTCGATCCGGAGAACGCCCGCAAAATGGTCGCCGAGATCGCCCGCGTCTTGTCCGAGGCCTCACCCGCCGACGCCGCCCGGTTCAAGGCCAACGCCGAACGCGCCGACGCCGCGCTCGTGGCGCTCGAGAAGGATATCGCCCGCGATCTCGCGCTGGTGAAGGACAGGCCCTTCGTCGTCTTTCACGACGCCTTCCAGTATTTCGAGCACCGCTTCGGCCTCACCGCGATCGGCGCCATCACGGTGAGCCCCGACGCACAGCCGTCGGCGAAGCGCCTGACCGAGATCCGCCGCAGGCTCGCCGCCCTGCCGCCAAGCTGCGTTTTCAGCGAGCCCCAGTTCCAGGCTAGGCTCGTAACCGCCGTCACGGAGGGCACGAGCGCCCGCCCCGGCACGCTGGACCCCGAAGGCGCGCTCGTCGCGCCCGGCCCCGGCGCCTACGACGCCCTGCTCAGAAACCTCGCCGCGGGGCTCAAGAACTGCCTTGGGCAACCCAACGCCGCCGAGTTGCCGGAAATGAAACGGGCGGTCCGCTGAAGCGCACCGCCCGTCGAAATCGTGATGATCGAGGCCGTTTACTCGACCGAAGCCTGCGCCGAGCGCGATACCGTACCGCCGACCTTCCGGCCGTAGCGGGTCGTCACCATGCCCTCCTTCGGGCGTGGCGGAGCGGCTTCACTCGCCGCGGACTTGGCATCCTCGACAACGTCCTCGCCCTCAGGCGAGACGGTATGCACGACCATGTCCTCCTCGGGACGCACCGGGTTGGTCTCGTCCTCCGGGTAGATGAAGAAACCGGCCTTCGGCGCCGAGGCAACCGACCGCGTCTTGGCACGCTGCGACGTTCCCGCGTTGGTCTCGGCGGCGGGAGCCGCTGACGAGTAGGCGGACGGATAGGCCTGCGAATCCTTGCCCGGCGTCGGCGCTTCGTCGATGGCGGCGATCGTGTTGGTCTTGAACCGCTCCCAGGTCACGACGACCTTCGTGCCCGTCGGGACTTTCGGATAGAGATCCAGCACGTCCTCGTTGAACATGCGGATGCAGCCCTTGGAGACGTTCTGCCCGATGGTCCAGGGCGCGTCCGTGCCGTGGATCCGGTAGGTGCTGGAGCCGAGATACAGCGCGCGCACGCCGAGCGGGTTCATCGGATGCCCACCGGGCACCCAACTCGGCAGCTTCGGATTTTCCCGCAGCATCTCGGGGGTCGGACGCCAATCCGGGTTCTCGCGCTTCATCGAGACCACGGTCGTGCCCTGCCAGCGGCTCTGCTCGCGCGGAATGGCGATCGGATAGCTGGTCGCCCGGCCTTCCTTGGTGATGTGGTAGAGGCGCCGGTCGCCGAAGCTGACGATGATCTGCCCGGCCTTGTACTGCGGGTTGAAGCTCACGACCTGGCGCTTGCCGCCGCCGTACTCAGGCTCGCCACCCCACAGAAACTCGATGAGCGTTTGCGCATTGGCCGAGCTTGCGACGCTCGTCAGGGCAGCCGCCGCGACGACCACCGTCAGAACTCTGCCGACCTTTGCCTTCAACCCCGACATGAACAGAACTCCCGCTGTGTAAAAGCTGCGATGGAGGAAACCGGTTCCCTCTGCTGGCTTCCGCCATGACGCATGGTGCGCCTGTCAGATGAACGCCTCGTATATACCAGCCGCGAAATCCGCGGCAGAGCAGGACGGTCACACTGCCGTCGCGTTGCATTCCAGCGGGCAAGTTGCCAAGCGACCGATGCGCCGCGGCAACGCTTGCCGTTTTACGAGGCGGTACGGGAGTTTGATAGGCATCGCAGTTGCGAAACGAATTGACAAAGTCGCGAGAACAAGCGAGAACAAAAAAAGAACAAAATCGACTGTCATTGTGATCACCCTGAGCGCGTTGTCGGGTCTGCCGGTAGCTCAAGATGTATGTCGCGTGTCGAGCCTCGCAAGGTCGGCGGTTTGCGGTCCTGGCAGTCTCGATCGGCATAAAAGCTGCGCCTGTTGCGTTGTTGCGTCCGTGCGTAGAGACGCCGTCGTAGCGTTGCGGAGCCCCCTCTCCGCCTATGACGGCCGCTCATGACGGTTTGCGTACCCCTGCCTGGTTCACTTGGGCGCCAGCCTGCGTTGTAGTTGCGTCGTCCCCTTGGCTTGGCCCGACGGCCGGAATGGAGCCCCCGCCATTCCGGCCGTTTTTTTGATCCGACGCCGAACGACCGGCGGCGGATAGGAGGGTTTCCAAGCATGCATCCGCCCCTATAGAACGGAGCGTCTCCGGTTCGCGCGCTTGACCCGCCCAGCACGGAGAACTGGAGAGATCATGCCTGACAGGCGCGCAAGCCGAGACCCATGCCGCAGGTGGCGCCGATGATCGGCGCCTGGCCCGCGGGTGTGCGGTGGGTGGCGGGCGCGCTCGCGCTTCTCCTCACGTGGGCGTCCGCAACCCCGCTCCGCGCACAAGACGCCGGCTTCCCGCGCGCCCAACTCGAACCCGAGGCCGGCAGCGGCAGCACCGCGAAAACTCTTGCCGTAGCCAGCAAATATCTGATCTCGACCGCAAATCCGCTGGCCTCGGAAGCCGGCCGCGAGATGCTGCGCGCGGGCGGATCCGCCGCCGACGCCGCCATCGCCGCCCAACTCGTGCTAGGCCTCGTCGAGCCGCAATCGTCGGGGCTCGGTGGCGGCGCGTTCCTCGTGCACTGGGACGAAGGCCGCAAAGAGCTGCAGACCTACGACGGCCGCGAGACAGCCCCCGCGTCCGCCCGACCGGACCGCTTCCTGCGCGACGGTAAGCCGATGCAGTTCGACACCGCCGTGCGCTCGGGCCTGAGCGTCGGCACGCCGGGCCTGCCGCGCCTGCTCGAGCACATCCATAAACGCCACGGCAAGCTGCCCTGGGCCAGGCTGTTCGTCCCGGCGATCAAGCTCGCGCGCGACGGCTTCGAGATTTCGACTCGCCTGTATTTCCTGCTGCGCTGGTTCGGAACCGACGGTCTCTCTCCCGCGGCACGGCGCTATTTCTTCGATGACAACGGCAGCCCCCTGCCCATCGGATATCGCCTGACCAATCCGGCCTACGCCGCAACCCTGGAGACGCTCGCGGAAAAAGGCGCTGACGCGTTCTATTCCGGTCCGATCGCCGAGGCGATCGTCGACACCGTCGCCAAAGCGCCGAACGCAGCCGGTGACCTCGCGCTTGCCGACCTCGCCGGCTACAAGGTCGTCGAACGTCCACCGCTCTGTTTCGAGTATCGTGCCCGCCGCGTCTGCAGCATGGGCCCGCCATCGTCGAGCATGACGATCGCCCAGACGCTCAAGATGCTGGAGCGCTTCGATCTCGGCCACACCCCGGACGATGCCATGCGCGCGTCCGCACTTCACCTCATCGTCGAAGCCGAGCGATTGGCCTACGCAGACCGCGACCGCTACATCGCCGATCCCGATTTCGTTGCTGTTCCCGCGGGCCTCTTTGACCCTGCCTATCTCGCCGCGCGAAGCGCCCTGATCGATCCGACGAAGGCAATGGCGCACGCCGCACCGGGCACGCCGCCGGATCTCGCCAAGCACACCTTCGGCATCGATGCCACGCGCGAGCGGGCCGGCACGAGCCATCTGTCAATCGTTGATGCGGATGGCAACGCCGTCGCCATGACGACCACCATTGAAGGTCCCTTCGGCTCGGGCCTCATGGCCGCCGGCTTCCTGCTCAACAACGAGCTCACCGACTTCTCGTTCAAGCCGGCCGACGACGCGGGCAATCCGATCGCCAACCGCGTCGAAGGCGGCAAGCGCCCGCGCAGCTCCATGTCGCCCACCATCGTGTTCGATGAGCACGGCGCGTTCTTCGCCGCCCTCGGCTCGCCCGGCGGCAGTCGCATCCTCCTGTTCGTCATCAAGACTTTGATCGGACTCATCGACTGGCAGCTCGACGCCCAGGCCGCCGTCGACCTCCCGAACTTCGGCAGTACCGGGCGCGCCGTCGAGCTGGAATACGGCTGGTCCACGATCTGGCGGGCGCTCCTGCTGAAAAGCTACGGACACGCCATATCGCCCGACCTGATGAACTCCGGATTGCACGTCGTGACGAAACGCAACGGCCGTCTCGAAGGCAGCGCCGACCCGCGCCGCGAAGGAGTGGCCCTTGGCGATTGAGCAGGAGCCTGCGCAGAGGAGGAGCCCGCTCGCCATCACGGTCGTCGGCGCAGGCATCCTCGGCCTGTGGCAAGCGCTTACCCTCGCCCGCGCCGGTCATGCCGTGCGCCTTGTCGAGAGAAGCCCGACGCCGTTCGCCGACGGCGCGAGCCGCTACGCCGGCGCCATGCTGGCACCCGGATGCGAAAGCGAGGCCGACCCCGAGATCGCCAAGCTGGGCGCCCGCGGTCTCGCGCTCTGGCGCGCGACCTATCCGCATCTCGTCAACGCCGGCAGCCTCGTCGTCGCCGCCCCGCGCGATTCCGCCGAGGCCGCCCGTTTCGCGCGCGACACGCGCCCGCCCCAGACCCTCGATGCCGATGGTCTCGCCGCACTCGAGCCGGATCTCGCCGGCCGCTTTGCACGCGCCTTCTACTTCCCGGACGAAGCGCACATGACGACGCCGGACGCACTCGCGTTCCTGCTCGATGCCGTGCGCATGGCCGGCGCGACCGTGGAGCTAGGCGCGGCCTGGACGTCGCCTTCGGCGTCCGACGTCGTCGTCGACTGCCGCGGCATGGCGGCGGCCGGCGTACTACCCATGCTGCGCGGCGTGCGCGGCGAGCGCCTGCTGATCCGGACGGCCGAGATCAGTCTCTCGCGCCCGGTGCGCCTCCTGCATCCGCGCCACCCGCTCTACGTCGTGCCGTGGGGCGACGGCCGTTTTCTCGTCGGCGCGACCGTCATCGAGAGCGAGGACACGGGCGCCATCACGGTCCGCTCCGCCCTCGAGCTTCTGGGTGCGGCCTATGCGCTGCACCCGGCCTTCGGCGAGGCGGAGATCATCGACACCGGCGCCGGCATCCGCCCGGCCTTCCCCGACAACCTGCCGCACGCCGAGATCCGCGACCGCGGCAAACTGATTTTCGTCAACGGCGCCTACCGGCATGGGTTCCTGCTGGCTCCCGTGCTGGCCGAGGCCGTGGCCGGCTGGCTCGCTAACCAAACGCTACATGAGCTGCTTGTCACGTCAGAGCCGATGGCGCACCACCCGGGTTCCGTCTAAGGTCGCGCCATGTCATCGGAAGCCACCATGTCGAACCAGCCCAACCCACCGGACGAGACCGGCGACACCGCCACCACCTTCGGCTACCGCACCGTCGCCGAGGGCGAGCGGCAAGGCCTCGTCAACGCCGTCTTCTCGTCGGTCGCCGCGCGCTACGACTTGATGAACGACCTCATGTCGGGCGGCCTGCACCGGCTTTGGAAGGCGGAATTCGTGAGCATGATCGGGGCGCCCCAGGGGGAGCAACCGTTCCGTCTTCTCGACGTGGCCGGCGGCACCGGCGATGTCGCCATCCGCTATGCAGAACGCGCGGGCCCAAACGCGACCGCCGTGCTGGCCGACATCAGCCCGGAGATGCTGCAGGAAGGCCGCGCCAAGGTTGCCGCCAAGGGTCTCGGCTCCCGCATCACGCTCACGCAGGGCAATGCCGAGCAGCTCCCGTTTCCCGACCGCACCTTCGACGCCTATACGATCGCCTTCGGCATCCGCAACGTCACCCACATCGACCGCGCGCTCCGCGAAGCCCATCGCGTACTCCGCATCGGCGGACGCTTCCTCTGCCTCGAGTTCTCCGAATGTCAGGTGCCGCTGCTCGACCGGCTCTATGACTTTCATTCCTTCGAGGTCATCCCGCGCCTCGGCGAGCTGACCGCCGGCTCCGCCGATCCCTACCGCTATCTCGTGGAGAGCATCCGGCGCTTCCCGAAACAGGAAGCCTTCGCAACCATGATCCGCGAGGCAGGCTTCGAGCGCGTGTCTTTCCGCAACCTCACGGGCGGCATCGCCGCCATCCACTCCGGCTGGAAACTCTAACCTCGAGCCTTCGGATCGGAAACATCGGAGCTTCGATTTCGAGGTATCTGAACTCCGGCCTTCGCCGGAGTGACGTCTGTTAGTGAGAAGCGCATCTCCCAACCACCAACGTCATCCCGGCGCAGGCCGGGATCCAGACACGCTGCCGTAACGTGGCTGCCATTAGCGATGACTTGGCCGCGCGACACCGGCGATGCGGCTCACGCGTCCCCGCGATCGACACGGCGCGAGAACTCCGTCTGCCCGCCGGACGCGAGAATGCGCGCCTGCTCGATCCAGTTCTCGCGCTCGATGCGCCCCTTGAAATCCAGCACGTCGCTGATCTTGTCGATGTCGGCCCGCGTCCAGTTGGCGACCTGCTCGTAGGAGGTGATGCCGAGCGAGTTGAGCTTCTTCTCAATCAGCCCGCCGATGCCGCGAATGCGCTTGAGATCGTGGATGTCGCCTGACGGCACGAAACGCGCCGTGTCACCGATCAGCGCCTCGGAACGGACCGACCTCAGCCCCGAATAGCTATCGCCCGTCGGCGCAACGGAAGGCGCCTCGGCGGGTTCCGGGACTTCGAACACGATCGTCGGCGGGGCAGCTTCGACCGGCTCGGGCTCGGGCGCCGGTGGCGCGCCGCCCGTGAGGAACACGGCCTGCGATACCCAGCCTTCGCGCTCGATGCGGCCTGCGGTTCCGAGCAAGGCTTCGAAGCGCGCGACGTCGTCCGCGCTCCAGGTCGCGATCTGCGCGAGCGCGGTCACGCCGTTGGCGCGCAAGAGCGCCTCCGACTGCGGATCGATGCCGATGATCCGGTGCAGACGGTCTCCGTCCACAGCAGACAACTCGACGGCAGCCGGCGGTTTCGCCGCCCGCGCGCGGCCCGGATCGCCGCCCTCGGCCAGAATTCGCGCCTGCTCGACCCAGTTCTCCTTTTCGGCGCGATCCTGGAACCCGAGTGTCTGGTTCACGCCGCGCACGTCGTCGGGCGTCCACGCGGCAATC
>JAFKKW010000277.1 GCA_017304275.1 Hyphomicrobiales bacterium
GATCGTACTGTTGCGCCCCGAGATGCGTCCCCGACAGAGAGTCGATGAGCTGCACGTTGACGCGCAGCCGCTCGCCGGTTTGCTGCACGCTGCCTTCCAGGATGTAGCGGACGCCGAGGTCGCGACCGACGAGACGAAGATCCGCGGCGCCCCGATACTGAAACGCGGACGTGCGCGAGGCGAGCCCGACCGCCTTGACCCGCGACAGCGCCGTCGTGAGTGCGTCGGTAAGGCCGTCGGCAAAAGACGCGTTGGCGGCGTTTTGCGACATGTCCGTGAAGGGAAGCACCGCAAGCGTGATCGCTTCCGTCACGTTGGTGGAGTCCGCTTCCGGCAGGCTCGGCGGCACGGATGGCGTGCGGCCGTTGAAGGAGCTGAAGACGAGCCACAGCAACGCGAGGCCCGCAAGGGCGGATGCCACAGCCAGCGGGAGATGACCGAGGGCGCGCCGGCCCGTAAGCGCGCCGTGATCCGGCTCGCCCGTATCCGTAGGCTCCGGCGAGCCGTCTGCCTCCGGGTGCGCGTCGGCACCGGACGTCAGCGCCACCGCATAGCCGCCTTTCGGGATCTCGATGCGGACGGGATCGTCCTGTCCCACGGTGCGGTAGTAGGTCTCGAGCAGCTTGCGCAGGCGGCCGGCCTGCACGCGCACGATGGGATCCGTCCCAGGGTCGAACTCCGCCCCGCGGTCGAAGACGTCGACCCCGATCGCGTAGCCCTTGAGGCGCTCCGCATCCCCTGCCAGCGTCGCATCGACGAGATAACGGAGCAGGGAGCGCATTTTGGGAGCGGAAACGAAATCCGCCGATGCAAAAATCGTCTCGAGTTGCCGTTCGACGGCGGCGCGCTCCGGGATCATGCCTACCCCTATGCGGATCGCGGCGCACGGGCGCGCGCTAGATAGTTGAACACCGAGCAGAATTCGGTCGCGGCCCAGGACAAACTGTCCGGTCGAAACACTGATCCGACACCAGTATTATGGGCTTTCGGCACGTGATTTTACGGTAAGTAACCGTGTCATACTAACGATTTTCTCCGCCATCGCATAGCTTCCGCCCGGCTTCGCAGCGGGGCTCATTTGCGATGGGTGGCTTCGGGACGCGCGTCGTCCCGAGCCCGACGCACCCGCTGAAGTTTCCCTCGGCACAGTTTCGAGTCTGCCGACGCGGGACGCATCGGATCTGACGCGTCTCCCGAATGGGAACTCCAACCAATTCAAGCCTGCACGGGATTTGAGAGCCGCATCATGCGCTATTATTTCCATTTGGAAAGCGACGCCAACATCCACATCGACCATCGGGGCCTGGTGTTTGCCGAGGCCGCTGAGGCGAAAGCGCATGCTCACGCCGTCGCGCGCAAGCTTTCCATGGAGGACAAGTGGCTCGGATGGAAGGTACGGGTCATCGACGCTGCAAATGTCGAGCTTTGCTGCCTCACCATCCTTGACGAGGCACGGTTCGCATAGCGGTTGCGGCGACATGAAGGTCGCCCCGCTTGAGGCGCAAACGGCGGCAGCCGCCGCGTCACATGCCTAGATATCGAGATCCTTCGCGAACGCGGCCCGCTCCTGGATGAAGCGGAAGCGCGCTTCCGGCTTCGAGCCCATGGGCGCATTGACCGCCTCGGCGATCGAGCTGCGGTCGCTGTCCCCGATCTCGACCTTGAGCAGCGTGCGCCGCTTGGGATCCATGGTCGTTTCCTTGAGCTGCTGCGCG
>JAFKKW010000360.1 GCA_017304275.1 Hyphomicrobiales bacterium
TCTTCAATGTGACGGAAGACGCCCTCGTCTACACGGCCGCGGCGGCAAAGCTCACCCTTTCGGCCGATGCGAAACGGGAGCTGATGAATGCCTATCTCACGCTGACGCCGTGGCCGGATGCCATCGACGGTCTCAAGCAACTCAAGGCTTCCGGCGTGCGGATCATTACGATCGCCAATTTCAGCCACGATATGTTGCGCGCCAATGCCGAGCATGCGGGGATCGCCGATCTCTTCGACGACTTGCTCAGCACGGAAGCAAATCATACCTACAAGCCCGACCCGCGTGCCTATGAGCTCGGCGTCGAACGGCTCGGGGTGAAAAAAGAGGACATCGTTTTCGCTGCGTTCGGCGGCTGGGATGCGTACGGCGCCGCGAGCTTCGGATATCCGACCTACTGGGTGAACCGTTTCAATCTGCCTGCCGAAACGCTCGGCATTGCCGCCGACCGGACGTCGAACGACTTTACCGGGCTGCTCGACTTCGTGCTCAAGTAAGCCTCACGGTCTCACGGCGTCGGGAACAGGTCGCTCGTGAGGTAGCGCTCTGCCGATGACGGCGCGAAGGTCACGATCGTCTTGCCTGCGAACGCGGGGCGACGTGCGATCTCGAGCGCGGCGGCGATGTTGGCGCCGGTCGAAATGCCGCCGGGGATGCCTTCGAGCTTGGCGATGCGCCGCGCGGTCTCGAACGCCTGGTCGTTGGAGACCGTGATCACCTCGTCGATCAGCCTGGTGTCGAGCACGGCCGGCACGAACCCCGCGCCGATGCCCTGGATCTTGTGCGGACCCTTCTGGCCGCCGGACAGGACAGGACTCGCCTCCGGCTCGACGGCGACAATCTTCAGCCCCGGAATGCGAGGTTTCAACACGCGGCCTACTCCGGTGATGGTGCCGCCCGTGCCGACGCCCGCAACGACGACGTCCACGTTGCCGCCGGTATCCTTCCAGATCTCCTCGCCGGTCGTGCGCTCATGCACGAGCGGGTTCGCCGGGTTGTCGAACTGGGCCGGGATAACGGCGTTGGGCAGCTCCTCTGCGAGCTCCCTGGCGCGCGCGATCGCCGCGCCCATCCCACCCGCGGCCGGGGTGAGCACCAGCTTGGCGCCGAGATGAGCAAGGATCTTGCGGCGCTCGATCGACATCGACTCCGGCATGACGAGGATGAGATCGTAGCCGCGTGCGGCGGCAACGAAGGCGAGCGCGATGCCGGTATTGCCCGATGTCGGCTCGATCAGGACCGACTTTCCGGGCTCGATCCTGCCCTGCTGCTCGAGGCTGTCGATCAGCGAGACGCCGATGCGGTCCTTGACCGACGACAGCGGGTTGAAGAACTCGAGCTTCAAGAGGATGCGTGCGCCGGTCTTGTCTTCGGCCTGCAGCCGGTTCAACGCGACGAGCGGCGTATGGCCAATGGTTTCGGTGACGTTGTCATAGACACGGCCGCGGCCCCACGACGTGGTGGTGGCCAGCGTCTTGATGTCCAGAATCTCGTTCATGATTTGATCGGCTCCGGTGTCAGCGGCATCTACTCGACTTGCCAGGCTAAGCGCCGGGCCGCGGTGCCCTAACGAAGAATATTCGAATTGCTTATTCACGCCGGCCAACGCGCCGCGAATTTGCACGAAATGTAATCCCTCACGGGCGCAACCCGGCGGTCCCTGGCGGGTTTCGGATGCGCGAGGCGCACCGCCTGCCTCGCCTCCCGACCGTGCTCCCGTGCGTTGGATGCACCTTTGGCGGGCGATCGCAGGCTCCAGCCTTACGCTACACAAAGGAGCTTGCCATGTCCGATCATCCCAAACCCGACGAACTCCCCGGCGGCGAACTTCCCCGCGTCGTCTACGAGACCGTGCTCGCGGCCTTCGTCTGGATGCTGCTCGCGGCATGGATCGCGTTCGGGACCGCGCGCGAAGCAGACTTCACGCTGGCGTTCGCGTCGCTCCTATTCTTCATCTTCTTTGCTATTCTCGCATTCCTCTCCGTCACCGCCCGCCATCACATGGCGGCATCCGAGGAAACGCTGTCCCGCTTCCTGGCCGCGGACGTGGACACCGCGACCGGCCCGCTGTCCGGACGGGCGGCATGGGTCGAAATCGCCGTCATTCCGGTGGCTCTTGCCTTGGCCGCGACGCTGATCGGTATGGTTTATATGCTCACCGGCTGACGGCTCCCGAGGCTTTAAGACCCCTCAGGTGCCGTTCTCGCCGGGCGCCCTCCAATTTTGCCATTATTTGGCCCGAAGTTTCCGGAGCGCATTCGCGGAGGCTTTCCGGGGGCTCCCTTGTTTCTGGTACGGCAACTTTCCGCTGTTTCGGCTGCCGCTCTGCTGCTGGCCGCGGGTGTCCTTTCGCCCGTCGTTCCCGCGCGGGGCGCAGAGCCCTCCAAGACCTGCGAAGAGTTTGCAGACGTCGCGGTCCTTGCCTCGCCGCTCACAGCCTGGAAAGGCGCGCCGCTGCGCGTCGTCGTCGCCGCGGAACGGCCTTTCGACGGCGAGCTTCGATTGATCGCACCCGATGGCAGTGTCGCGGCCACCTCTCGAGACCGGCGCGGCGGACCGCCATACTCCTGGTTTGCCGAGGTCGCGCAGCCAGCCGCCGGCACGTGGAAAGCCACGATCACGCGCAGCGGTGCGGTGTTCACCGATTGCGATCAGATCACGCGCGAGATCGAGGTGCGCCCGAAAAATCCCGGAGGGCCGCGGCAGGCCGACGGCAGCGTGTGGCCCCTCCGTCTGTCGTGGACGCGCGAGACGGAAAACCTCTACTCGGCGTGGATCGAAAAGCTCTTCGACGCGCCGATCGAGGAGTCGCTGTCCTGGAAGGCGCTTCACGAGGTGCTGCGCGACCGATCGCGCAATGTCCTCTTCAACCATCTCGGGCTGCGCGAGGACGAGCAGAACCTTCTCATTCGTCCCGACTGCGCCGACCTCCCCTACTTCCTGCGCGCCTATTTCGCCTTCAAGATGGGCCTGCCATTCGGTTACTCGAAGTGCACGCGCGGCAGCGGCGGGCGGGCACCCAAGTGCACGCAATGGTGGAACATCCAGAAGGAGGAGCCGCCTCCGGCGCCGCCACCCGCTCAGGAGGTCGCGTCCGGCGGCAGCCTGTTTGCGATGTTCGATACGCCGGCCGCCGCGCCTTCCTCTTCGGCGCTCAAACTTCCTCCGAAGCCGAAGGGGCTCGTGCCGGGCTTCGGATACTACATGCGCACGACGCTCGCGAACGGCGTGCATTCCGGCAACGGCCGAACCGCGGCGGATGACAACGCCACGGATTACTATCCTGTGTCCTTGGCGCAGGAGACCTTGCGGCCCGGCACCATCTACGCCGACCCCTACGGGCACGTCCTGGTTCTGACGCGGCGTGTTGCGCAAACGGACGCCTCGGCCGGCGTCTTTCTCGCCGTCGACGGGCAACCCGATGGGACGGTCGCCCGCAAGCGGTTCTGGCGCGGTAATTTCCTGTTCGCTCAGGATCCGGCTCTCGGCAGTCCGGGCTTCAAGCGCTTCCGACCGGTCGTGCGCGGGAAAGGCGGCCTGCGCCAGCTCACCAACGCCGAGATCGAGAAAAATCCCGACTACGGCGATTTCTCGCTCGATCAATCGAAGCTCGCGATCGAGGACTTCTACGACCGCATGGACGACGTCATGTCGCCGGCGCCGCTCGATCCCGAGCGCGCGATGAAGGAAGCCATCACGGCGCTCGACGAGCAGGTCAACGCGCGCGTGACCTCGGTCGAGAACGGCCGCAAGTACCAGGCGGGCGGCGGCGCGGAGGTCGCTATTCCGGACGGCGCTTCGATCTTCGAGACGACGGGCGCGTGGGAGGACTTCGCGACGCCGTCGCGCGACCTGCGGCTTCTCATCGCCATCGATGTGGTCCGCGGATTCCCGGACCGCGTGGCGCGGCGACCCGAGCGGTATGCGATGCCGAGCGGCAAGGGCGTTGCGGACGTGAAGGCGGATCTCGAGCGCGTGCTCGCGTCAGAGCTCACGGCGCGTTCCTTCTCCTATACGCGCAGTGACGGATCGCCGTGGACGCTGACGCTCAAGGATATCGTCGACCGCATGCCGGCGCTCGAGATGGCCTACAACATCAACGATTGCGTCGAGCTTCGTTGGGGAGCGGCCGAGGACGGCCAGGAGAGCGCGACCTGCAAACGGCGCGCGTCCGACGCCCAGCGCAAACGGATGGCGGCGTACCGCCCCTGGTTCAACGAACGGCGCCGGCCTCCGCGGCCTTAACCATCGGCGGCGCGTGGTATCGATAGCCTGCCGGATGATTTCCGAACGGTATTGGTCGCGCATGTGTCGGCGGATTTGCGCGTCGAGGAGACGCCTCCCTCGATCGGGATCAGTCCGGAACCGTCAAGACGCGGCCGTTGCGGGCACGGTCCTGACGCTCGCCATTTCAAGAAAAGGCCGGGCCAGGACGGACCCCAAGCCGCTTGAGCACAAAAGCCAGCGGACAGAAGCCAGTGACCGAGGCCTGCAGCAGGTTGAGGCCAACGAAGGCGGTGAGAAGCAGCCAGTACGGGCTGTGGAGATGGCTCAGGACGAGGCTTGCCAGGATCATGGTGCCGGCGAAGGCCAGCACGGCGCGGTCGATGGTCATTTCGATGTCCTCCTTTGTTTGGATTTGCCCGGCGTGCAAAACAGTCCGCGCAACACCCCAATCAGATCGGCGACGTGCTCGTCTGGCGAGCACCTTATAAGACCTGCAGCCCGACACTCTTTGAGGCGAGCCCCTTTAACATTCACATTTTCTAAATTAGCTATTGCTTATATTAATGTCAAGTCTTTGCGGCGTGCTCATTGGTACGTCATGAGATCAACCACGCCCGATCCACCCGTCAGGGCATAACACTTTCCGTGCAAAGCTATTTCCGGGTTCTGCGGTGCCCGGGCTTGGCGGGCGCACAGAACAGCTCATGCAGCAAGCCGATGAGGCGAACAACGCGGTCGTCCTCCAGGCTGTAATAGATCGTCTGGGCATCGCGCCGCGTCGCGACGAAGCCGCCCTCCCGAAGCTTGGCAAGGTGTTGCGAGAGCGCAGATTGACTGAGCGGCACGACCGTCTCCAGGGCCGATACGGACCGCTCGCCGTTGTGCAACTCGCACAAAATCATCAGGCGATGCGGGTTGGCGAGCGCCTTGAGCAGCACAGCAGCGTCTTCGCTGTTCGATGCGAGATCTTTAATATCCATGTTTGCTAAATTAGATATTTCTGATATTAGCGTCAAGCGCCGAATGCGCCACAGCGTGGAAGGGACGACGGATGAAACCACTTGCCGGGCTGGTGCCGATTGTATGCCTGCTGGCGCTCACCGCAAGCGCCGCAGCGCGTGCCGCTGAGCCCCCGGCTTTCGAGGTGGAAGCCAGGGAGATCGATGATCTCAAGTCCGTCAACGCCACGGTGCGCAGCCGGGATCTGATCTATGCGCGCGTACGCACCCCGGGCACGGTCGCGTCGCTCAAGGTCGACGAAGGCACCGCGGTCAGCCAGGGTCAAGTGCTCGCCCTCGTCGCCGATCCCAAGATCGCACTCAAGATCAAGGCCATCGACGCGCGCATCGTCGCCGCGACCTCGCGCATGGAGACGGCAAAGGTCGAACTCGACCGCTCGCGGACCCTCCTGAAGCAGGGCGTCTCACCGCAGTCCCGTGTCGATCAGGCGCAGACTGCCTACGACGTCGCCGCCAACGACCTGAAGGCGGCGCAAGCCGAGCGTGCGGTCGCCGAGACCGAGATCGAGGAGGGCGAGGTGCTGGCGCCGACGGCAGGCCGCATCCTCAAGGTACCGGTCACCGAAGGCAGCGTCGTGCTCGCGGGCGAGAGCATCGCCACCATTGCGGCCAACGGCTATCTCCTGCGCCTCGAGCTGCCGGAGCGCTATGCCCGCTTCTTGAAGGTCGGTGATCCCGTCCGCCTCGGCGCGCGCGGTCTCGATACCTCCGAGGCGCCGGTTGCCGAAGGGCGCATCACGCAGGTCTATCCGGAGCTCGACAGCGGCCGGGTCATCGCCGATGCCGAGGTTGCCGATCTCGGCGGCTACTTCGTGGGGGAGCGGGTTCTGGTCTGGATCTCGGCGGGCAAGCGTCAGGCTTTCCTCGTGCCGCAGTCCTACGTCTTCCGCCGTTTCGGCATCGACTACGTGCGGCTCGCGCGTGAGGGCGGCTACACGGATGCCGTCGTGCAGGCAGGCCGCAACGTCCAAGAGCCCGACGGGCGGCAGAGCATCGAGATCCTCGCCGGCGTGGCTGCGGGCGACAGGCTGGTGAAGCCATGAGCGAGACCCCTCGGCTCGGGGTCTCGGGCTTCCTGACCCGCGCCTTCATCCAATCGCCCCTGACCCCGCTCATCCTGCTCGCGAGCCTCGCCCTCGGGCTTATCGCACTCGTCGTTCTGCCGCGCGAGGAAGAGCCACAGATCTCCGTGCCTATGGTCGACATCTTCGTCACCGCCGACGGACTGAAGGCAGAGGACGCGGTGAAGCTCGTCACCGAGCCCCTCGAGACCATCGTCAAAGCCATCAACGGCGTGGAGCACGTCTACTCGAACACTGAGGACGATCGGGTTCTGGTGACGGCACGCTTCTTCGTCGGCACACCCCAGGACGATGCCATCCTCCGCGTGCACGAAAAGGTCCGTGCCAACTACGACCGCATCCCCGTCGGCATTCCCGAACCGCTGATTGTCGGTCGTGGCATCGACGACGTCGCCATCGTCACGCTGACGCTGGCACCAAAGGCTGACATCACTCACTACGAAGACAACGCGCTCTATCGCATCGCCGAGACCCTTCAGGTCGAGCTCGCCAAGCTCGAGGACGTGGGCCTGTCCTATATCGTTGGCGGACGCCCCGACCAGATCCGCGTCGAGCCCTTGCCCGAGCGGCTTGCGCTCTACGGCGTCACGCTGGCCGACCTCGTCGGCAAGGTGGAGGAAGCCAACCGCTCGTTCCTCGCCGGACGCGTGCGCGAGCGCGGCCAGAGTCTTTCCGTCGCCGCCGGGCAGACGCTGCAGGGCGTTCCCGACATCGGCCTCCTGCTTCTGACGACCCGCGATGGCCGCCCCGTCTATGTGCGCGATGTGGCCAACGTCGTCGTTGGCGCCAAGCCACTCGAGCGCCGCGCCTGGCACATTACGCGGTCGGAAGACGGCAGCCTCAACCGTGCGCCCGCAGTCACCCTGGCGCTGGCCAAGCGGGCGGGCGCCAACGCCGTCGTCATCTCCGAGCGCATCGTCGAGCGCCTGGCCGATCTCAAAGGACGTCTCGTGCCCGACGATGTGGACGTGATCGTCACTCGCAACTACGGGGAGACGGCCGACGACAAGGCCAACGAGCTTCTGTTCCACCTTGGCCTCGCCACGCTCTCGATCGTGCTGCTGGTCGGCCTCGCGGTCGGGTGGCGCGAGGGCGCGGTCGTGCTCGTCGTCATCCCCGTCACCATCCTGCTGACGTTGTTCGCCTCCTGGCTGCTCGGCTACACCATCAACCGCGTCAGCCTGTTCGCGCTCATCTTCTCGATCGGCATTCTGGTCGACGACGCCATCGTCGTCATCGAGAACATCGCCCGCCACTGGGCCATGCGCGACGGAAGGAACCGCATCGCGGCGGCCATCGACGCCGTGGCGGAGGTCGGCAACCCGACCATCTTCGCGACCCTGACCGTGGTCGCGGCACTGCTGCCGATGCTGTTCGTATCCGGCCTCATGGGGCCCTACATGAGTCCCATTCCGGCCAACGCCTCCGCGGCCATGGTGCTCTCCTTCTTCGTGGCGGTGATCGTGACGCCGTGGCTGATGCTGCGCTTCGGCGGTAGCGGAGAGAGCGGCGGCCAGTCCCATGCGGACAGTGGCGGCTGGCTGGGCCGGAGCTACGTGGCGGCGGCGCGACCCGTGATTGCCACACGGCGCAGGGCGCTCGGCTTCCTGCTGCTCGTTGGCGTGGCGACGCTGCTGTCGCTGACCCTGTTCGCAACCAAGGCGGTAACCGTCAAGCTCCTGCCCTTCGACGACAAGTCCGAGCTTCAGGTCGTCGTCGACCTTCCGCCCGGCGCCAGCCTCGAGGACACAGACCGCGTCCTCGCTTCCGCAGCGGAGCGGCTCGCCGATCTCAAGGAGCTCTCCTCGATGCAGGCCTACGCGGGGACGGCGGCGCCATTCAACTTCAATGGCCTCGTGCGTCACTACTATCTGCGTAGCGCGCCACACCAGGGCGACCTACAGGTCAACCTGGCGCCGAAAGACGAGCGGACGCGCACCAGCCACGAGATCGCGCTTGAGGCGCGCCGCCTTCTCGAAGGCTTGCCGGCGCCGGATGGAACCGCCGTCAAGGTGGTCGAGGTGCCGCCCGGGCCCCCCGTCATCGCCACGCTGCTTCTCGAGGTCTACGGCGCTGACGGAGAGCAGCGCCGCGCCGTCGCCCATGAGGTCGCCGCGTTGTTCCGCTCGGTGCCGTTCATCGTCGACGTCGACGTAAGCTTCCGGGAGCATGCGCCGCGCCTGCGCATTGCCATCGACCAGGACAACCTCGAGTACCACAAGGTCGAGGAAAGCGACGTCTACAATACGATTGCCACGTATCTCGGCGGCACGGCCGTCGGGTATTCGCACAAGGGCGGCGGCCGCCATCCGGTCGAGATTGCGGTCGAGCTGCCAAAGAACGACCTTGCCATCACGGAGGCAACTCTTTCGACGCCCGTCCCTGCGAATGCATTGCCGGGAGAGCGCGGTATCGTCGAGCTCGGTGACCTCGTGCGCGTCTCTCGCGAGGAGGTCTCACCCGTCATCTTCCGCCATAACGGCCGCCCTGCCGAGATGGTGATGGCTGAGCTCGCGGGCGCCTACGAGGCGCCGATCTACGGCATGCTCGCCGTCCAGGAACGGATCGACGCCAAGGACTGGGGCGCGCTGCCCAAACCCGAGGTGCGCCTCCATGGCCAGCCCGAAAGCGAGACGACGCCGGTCCTTTTGTGGGACGGCGAATGGGAGGTGACCTATGTCACCTTCCGCGACATGGGCGCAGCCTTCGCGGTGGCGCTGCTGGGCATTTACGTGCTGGTGGTCGCGCAGTTCCGCTCGTTCACGCTGCCGCTTGTCATCCTGACGCCCGTGCCGCTGACGCTGATCGGCATCATGCTCGGGCACTGGCTGTTCGGGGCGCCGTTCACCGCGACCTCGATGATCGGCTTCATCGCGCTCGCCGGCATCATCGTGCGCAACTCGATCCTCCTCGTCGACTTCATCCGCCATGCCCGGACGCCGGGGCGGGACCTCCGCGACGTGCTTCTCGAGGCGGGCGCGGTGCGCTTCAAGCCGATCCTCCTCACCGCGCTCGCGGCGATGATCGGCGCGGCGGTGATCCTCGCCGACCCGATCTTCCAGGGCCTCGCGATCTCGCTCCTGTTCGGCCTCGCCTCCTCGACGCTGCTGACGGTGCTGGTCATCCCGGCGATCTACGTCGCCCTTCGGGGCGGCCGCCGGGAGCGGAACGTGCCGGCCGAAAGGGCGCCGGAAGGCGGCCAGCCGGCGCTGTCGGCAGGGGGCTGACGGGCGGCCGCTGTTGCCAATGCAGCAGCGGCCGGAATGGCGGAATTCCGCCCCGCACGGGCTGCATGCCTGCTACCCGCGCGCCGGGTCAGAAATCACGATTTCGCCCACATTGCGCCTAGGACCGGCCACGTTGGAGACCGATGATCCGATCGTTGTCTACAGACGGTTCGGTTCGGCGAAGGCTTCGGTAATTCTCAGCCCCCCAGCCCCCCGGGGTCGACGCTGGACCGGACCACCTGCCGCAAGGCGGAATCTGGACAATGCTTTGGCCGGCGCCTCGCGCCGGCCATTTCTTTTTCCCCACAGCCCGTTTCTTTCCCGCAAGCCTTGAATCCCCCGGCCCGACCGGCGATATCACGGCCGGTTTTCGCTGGACTGTCAGGGCTTTCCAAGATGACGGACACAAACGACGCTTCGCGCGAGACGCGCAGCTTCGAGGCGGAGGTCTCCAAGCTCCTCTCGCTGATGGTGCATTCGGTCTATTCGAATCGCGACGTGTTCCTGCGCGAGCTGATCTCGAACGCCGCCGATGCCTGCGAGAAGCTGCGGGTCACCGCGCTCGAGAAGCCGGAGCTCCTCGCCGAGGATCCCGACTTCCGCATCACGCTGGTTCCCGACAAGATCGACGGGACGCTGACCATCGCCGACAACGGCATCGGCATGGACCGGGACGAGCTGGTCGGCAATCTCGGCACCATCGCCCGGTCCGGCACGCGCGCCTTTCTCGACGGCCTCGCCGGCGGTGCCGAGGGCTCGGCGCTGATCGGCCAGTTCGGCGTCGGCTTCTACTCGGCCTTCATCGTCGCGAAGTCGGTCGAGGTGACGTCGCGGAAGGCCGGCAGCGACGCGGCCTGGCGCTGGACCTGCCGAGCAGGCGACCATCGAGCGCGTCGTCGCGGAGTATTCCGCCCACGTGCCGGTGCCGATCCTCCTCGCGCTCGGCGACGGCGCGGCGGACAAGACGCTCGCCGACGGCAGCGCGCTGTGGCGGAAGCCGAAGTCGAGCGTCACCGAGGCCGAGTACGCCGAGTTCTACGGCCATGTCAGCCGCCAGTTCGACGAGCCGGCGCTGACCATCCATTACCGCGCCGAGGGCCGGCACGAATATTCGGTGCTGCTCTTCGTCCCTTCGATGAAGCCGCTCGACCTGTTCGATCCCGACCGCCGCGGCCGGGTGAAGCTCTACGTCAAGCGGGTGTTCATCACCGACGAGGCGAAGATCCTGCCCGCCTGGCTCCGGTTCGTGCGCGGCGTGATCGATTCCGAGGACCTGCCGCTCAACCTGTCTCGCGAGATGCTGCAGAAGAACCCGGTGCTCGAGGCGATCGGCAAGGGCGTGACGACGCGCATCCTCGCCGACCTCGACAAGCTCGCCGGCGACGATGCCGAGCGCTTCGAGAAGGTCTGGGAGGCGTTCGGGCCGGTGCTCAAGGAAGGCATCTACGAGGATGCCGAGCGGCGCGACGCGCTCTACAGGATCGCGCGGTTCCGGACCACGACCGGCGGCGAGTCCTGGCGGAGCCTCGCCGACTACGTCGCCGCGCTCCGGCCGAACCAGACCGCGATCTACTATGCGCTCGGCGACGACGCCGAGGCGATCCGCCGGAGCCCGCAGCTCGAGGGCTATGCGCGGCGCGGCGTCGAGGTGCTGGTCCTCTCCGATCCGGTCGATGCGTTCTGGGTGCGGAGCGCGCTCGGCTTCGACGGCAAGCCGTTCCAGTCGGTGACGCAGGGCGCGGCCGATCTCGACAAGATCCCGCTCGCCGACGGCGTCGAGGAGGCCGAGGCGGCGCCGGAGAGCGCGGTCGCCGCGCTCGCCGCCCGCTGCAAGCAGACGCTCGGCGACCGGGTCAACGCCGTCCGGCCCTCGGCCCGGCTCACCACGAGCGCGGTCTGCCTGGTCGCGCCGGACCTCGGCATGGACCGCCAGCTCGAGAAGTGCCTCTCGGCGAACGACCAGCTCAAGGCCCGCACCGCGCCGGTGCTGGAGCTCAATCCGACCCACCCGCTGATCAGGGCGCTTTCCGAGAAGGCC
>JAFKKW010000278.1:0-1711 GCA_017304275.1 Hyphomicrobiales bacterium
GACGACCAGAACTGCACTGGCGACAATGATGCGCCGGTCGGTCAATGCTGCGCCGAGCGACATCAGGGGGATCGAGCGCGGCGCGTCGCGCAGGCGACGGAAACCCCCTGAATCAACGGCCGGAAACAGAACTCTCATGACGGCGCCCATCAGACCCGAAATGGCGCCGGAAGCGCCGATCATGGGTTGCGCCAGGTCGATGTTGGCAAGGTAGAATGCGGCCGCGCCGCCAAGGCCGCAGAGGGTGAAGAAGGCGAGAAACCGGGCCGCTCCGGTGCGCTCCGCTATTGCACCGCCGAAGGCGAGCAGCCAGGCGCCGTTGAACGCGAGGTGCATCCAATCGCCGTGCATAAACATATGTGTGAACGGCGAGGTAAACAGCGCCAACACGCCGCCGGGCAGCTCGGATCCCATCGGCCCGTAGCGGGCGGGGATGAAGGCCGCGGCGAGCACGAGCCACAAATCATCGTCCGCCGACAGGAAGCCGCGCACCACCTGCACGGCCACCAAGGCGGCGAGAAGGGCAATGACGATGCGGGGAACGTTGAAGATCGGTTCTTCATGCGGCGCCGTGGGGATCACGCAGCTCTCCTAATCTGGGCGGACGACCATCCTGTCCGGATTGCCTTAACGATACGACGAATGCCGCGAAAGGTCCGAGCCGCTTAGCCGCAGACGTAAACGATCAAAATGCGGGCCTGTGTGCAGGGCAACCTTCAAATGGCATGGAACCTGCTCCACCGGTCCCAGAGGCTCAGTCTGACACCTGATCGAGCCTGATTTTTCTCGAGAGCTTCCGCTCTGGAGCCCGACGCCGCAGCCCCCTGCGGCGGCGCGGACCCCGTGTGTGCCAACGCAGGACCCAAAATGAGACATCCAGCCACACAGGCCCTTTATGCCTACTGGAACGAGGTCCGCGGCGCCCGTATTGCCCCCCGCCGTCTCGATATTCAACCGGCGCGCATTGCCGGCCTCTTGCTCGACGCGTTCATCCTCGAGCGCACCGATGGTCGCGCCTTCCGGTTCCGGCTCGCCGGGACGCGTGTGGCCGCCCGGTTCGGGTTGCAGCTAAAGTCCGAAAGTTTCCTCTCCTGCTGGGGCGAAGGCGACCGAGGGTTGCTTGCACATCATCTGGCGAGTATCGCCGAGCTCGGACGCGTCGGCGTATTTACCGGAGAGGCGACCCTACGCGAGGATCCGGACCAGCCTGGCGTTTCCGACCTTCCCTACGCTTTCGAGCTCGTCATTCTTCCGCTCGTGCATTCCGGCGAGACCATCGACCGTCTGCTCTGCCTTCTGGTTCCGCTGGATCCGCAGGACGCCTGGCCGGATGCCTCCATCCACCGCCTGCGGCTGGTTGCAGCTCAATCCGTCCGCCCGGACGGGGCGCTTGTCGACCCGTTCGTATCCACCGATGCGTATGCGTCGCTGGCCGACCGGCAGGTTCCGCTCCGTCCCCATGTCCGCACCGCCCGCATCGTGCGCCAGGGGCGGCGGCAGTTCCGCGTCTACGAGGGTGGGCAAAGCGGCAAGACCGATGGCGTTTAACAGCCATCCCCTGTCCCTGCAGCACTCGCCGCCTTCTCCGGAAACTCTCCGCCGTTCCGCGCGTTTGCAAAGGGTGTGCGCCGCATGCCCAGACTCGACCGCGCCACTTACGTGCGAGTTCGGGTCATCGGTTAGTCGTTCTTTAAGTCTGCTGTCTCAGTAT
>JAFKKW010000278.1:1723-3342 GCA_017304275.1 Hyphomicrobiales bacterium
GGGCCGTCAAAGGTTGTAAGACCGTCCCGACGGCGCGGAGGTTGTAGCTTCGGTTACGCGCGGATTTTGTTCATGTCGCCCAGTCAAGCCAGGACCGTTAAGCCCACGCTGCGGCTCGATGCGCGGATCGTTCCCGACAGGCGGCGTCACAAGCGTTTCTCGCTGCCTCTCCTGGGCCGCTTCATGCGCGCCAACAAGCAAGAGTTTCCTTGCAGGCTCAACGATATCTCGCCCGGCGGCGCCTCGCTGATGGCGCCCGTCGACGTTGAGATCGGCGAGCGTGTCGTCGCCTATCTCGACGAGATCGGCGGCATCGAGGGCGAGGTCGTGCGCGTGTTCGACGGCGGCTTCGCGATGGAGCTCCGGGCCAGCCAGCACAAGCGCGAGAAGATCGCCGCACTGATCACTTGGCTCGTCAACCGTGAAAAGCTCGGCGCGTCCTTCGGCCGGCGCCACCAGCGCATCGCAGTTCTCAACAAAACGTCAACGCTCAAGCTCGCCGACGGCTCGACCGCCGATTGCAGCGTGCTGGACGTCTCGCTGTCGGGGGCCTCCATCGGCACCGACGCGCGGCCTCCGATCGGCGATGTGGTGATGTTCGGGAAGTTGCGCTGCAAGGTCATGCGCTACCACGACCGCGGGATCGGCGTTCAGTTCCTCGACATCCCCGATCCCGAAGCATTACGGCGATATTTCGGCTGACGGGCGTAACGGAGATGTGCGGTGGGCAAGATGGAATTAGCTCAAATTTTGCTCGATTTCTGGAGCCGTACTTCAGAGGGCCACGACGTTTGTCGGTTATGGTGGTCTGCGTAAGAGGGTTGGTAGGGGTAGTGAGTATGAAGCGTCTCGTAGTGTGCATTGCCGGCGCCTTGGCCGCGATCGCAGGACCGACGAGTGCCTTGGCGGATCACTCGGTTTCTCACGCGGTCATCTCAAGCAAATCTCCTTTCATGCGCGTTTTCGGTCCCTCTCAGCCGCCGTACGGTTTTGTGCGCTTCTGCGAGGGCCATCCGACGGACTGCGCGCCGCAGCGCATCGAGGACGTCCGCTTCCAACCGACGCCCGAGCGCCTTTCCGAACTCGACGAGATCAATCGCTGGGTCAACCACGCGATCCAGCCGGCGACGGATCAGGAGATCTACGGCGTCAGCGAATTCTGGACGTATCCGACGGATCGCGGCGACTGCGAGGATTATGCGCTTCTGAAGCAGAAGATGCTGCTCGCGCGCGGCTGGCCGAAAAGCTCATTGCTGCTCACCGTCGTTCGCGACGAGAAGGGCGAAGGGCATGCGGTTCTGACCGCGCGCACCGCCCAGGGCGATTTCGTTCTCGACAACAAGGTCGACGACGTCCGGCTGTGGAACGTCTCCGACTACTACTTCATCATGCGCCAGTCGTATCTCGATCCGCGCGTGTGGGTCTCGCTCGACGCCAACGATCGCTCGGTGCCCGATGCCATCGCCGGCGTGCGTGAAGGTCAATAAGCTCACTGGTTGACTCGAGCCCGGGCTCCCCTGCCCTGTCCCCCACCGGGCTCACCCTCGAGCCGGATGCGATCCCCCCTCGCGTCCGGCTCAATTTTTTTGCTGTGCGGGGTCGCGTAGAGGCTTTTCGCC
>JAFKKW010000361.1 GCA_017304275.1 Hyphomicrobiales bacterium
GCCGGCCGTCGAATGCGCGGTTCTCGTCGGGACCGTGCACCAAGCGACCCGGCTGGACACCGGATGCGCTCGGCAACGCGTTCCTCGGACGCTCGCATCGCTCGAAGGAGGGCAAGGCGCGGCTCAAGCTGGCGATCACCAAGACGCGAGAGCTGCTCGGGCTGCCGGACGATTTTCATGTCGGCATCATGCCGGGCTCGGATACCGGCGCGTTCGAGGCGGCGCTGTGGTCAATGCTCGGCGCGCGGGGCGTCGACGTGCTGGCGTGGGAAAGCTTCGGCAAGGGTTGGGTTACAGATATCGTCCGGCATCTGCAGGTGGCCGACGTGCGTGTGCACGAGGCCGACTACGGCGTTCTGCCGGATCTCGGGCTCGTCGATTTCTCGCGCGACGTGGTGTTCACCTGGAACGGCACGACGTCGGGTGTACGCGTGCCGGACGGAGGCTGGATCGCCGACGACCGCGGCGGGCTGACGATCATCGACGCCACGAGCGCGATCTTCGCGCAGCCGATCGAGTGGGCGAAGGCCGACGTGGTGACCTACTCCTGGCAGAAGGTGCTCGGGGGCGAGGGTGCGCACGGGATGCTGATCCTCTCGCCGCGCGCCGTCGCACGGCTCGAAAGCCATGTGCCGGCGTGGCCGCTGCCGAAGCTGTTCCGGCTGACGAAGAAGGGCAAGCTCGACGCAGCGATCTTCGAGGGAGAGACCATCAACACGCCGTCGATGCTGTGCGTCGAGGACTATCTCGATGCGCTGCAGTGGGCCGAGCGTGTCGGCGGGCTTACGGGGCTCATGGCGCGCGCGGATGCCAACGCCGGGGTGTTGTTCGACTGGATCGCGCGCACGCCGTGGGTGGAGAACCTGGCCGTCGATCCGGCAACGCGTTCCAATACATCGGTGTGTCTCAAGATCGTCGATGACGCGATCGGAGCCCTGCCGGCGGTGGAGCAGGCGGCGTTCGTGAAGCGGCTCGTGGCGCGGCTCGACGCGGAAGGCGTGGCGCTCGACATCGGCTCCTATCGCGATGCGCCGGTGGGCCTCAGAATCTGGACCGGGGCGACCGTCGAGACCGCCGATGTGGAGGCGTTGACGCCGTGGCTCGATTGGGCCTTTGCCGTGGAGACGGCCGCGTTGCGGGCGTAGGCGTGCTGCGGATCGCTCGCGTTGTCGGATGCTGGCGTGGGTCCCGGCCTGCGCCGGGATGACGTTTGCTTTGGGGTGCCGGCCCGCATATGCGGGCCGCGCCGCGGGCTCAGAAATAGACTTCCATGCTGAGCTTCAGGGTGGTGGTTGGCGTATTGTCGTTGAGGCCAAACAGGGCGCCGATGCCGAGGCTCACCATCTGCTCGTCGTCGTCCTTATCGTCGTCCTTCTTGTAGGCGGCGGCGAATTCCGGGGTGAAGTTCCAATACATGACCGGACCGATGCGGTGCTGGTCGAAGTCGCCAAAGAGCGCCGCCTCGTCGCTCTTGCCGCCGCGGCCGCCGATGCGGTCGATGGTGCCGTAGGACTCGAGGGCCAGATCCAAATGCTCCGAGTAGCGGTACTTGATCTGGTTGGCGTAGGCGAAGTCGATCTTCTCATCCTTCTGGCCCGCTTCGTTGCGCTCGCCGCCGAGGAAATGAACCAAAGTGGGGATCACGGTCAGTGTCCAGGGACCGTGGGCCCACTCGAGGATCGGGCCCGTGATCAGGGACTGTGCGCTGCCGCGCTCGGCCGGGACCTCGTATTCGACCACGACGCCGAGACCGATGCCGTCGCCGTGCCGGGGGATGAGGACGCCGATCACCTCGGCGCCGTACTCGTCGAGCTTCAGGTCCTCGTAGCCATCGGCCTGGCGCAGCGTGCCGGGCTCTTCACGGCGCTCCTTCTCGTACTCGATGCCGATGCGCGTCTTCAGGTAGCGGGTGATGCCGAATTCGAGCTCGAGGGCGTTGCGCTGGCGGGCAAGGGAGTTGTCGTCGGCTTCGATCTCGCCGCCTGGCCCGACGACGGTCTTGCGCTTGGGATTGCCGAACATGTAGGCGTTCTGGCTCTGGAACTCGATCTCGCCGGGCTCGGAATCGAGGGTCTTGAGCTCGAACTGGCCGATGGCGGGGCCGGCTGAGACGCTCGTCGACCCGACAATGGCTGCCAGACCTCCGCACAGAGCCATGGCGGCCCGCCGATGCGCTTCCCCACCCATCGCCTTCCCCTTAGTAGGACTTGTTCCCGAATGTTCCGGGAAGATTTGTCCTTAGCAAGGGAATTCTGACATCTCGCTGATGTGTTTTTGTGCAGGACGGCGCATGCCGTCGGAGGCTCAGGCGGGCGATGGGACACCAAGGGCCAGGACGAAGGCTGCGGTTGCAGCCAGCGAGGCTCCGGCTCTGACCGTGTTCCACCACGTCCAGTCCGAGAGATAACGTGACCAGACGCCGGCGCCTTCGCTGCTTGCCGGATCGACGGCCGCCAATTCGTCGTTGAGCGGCACATTGCGTACGATGGTCAGCCCGAAGGTGCCGAGCACATACAGGAGCGCGCCGGCGAGCCGATAGGGTGCGCGCGGATCGTCCCATCGCAGCAGCGCGAACACAGCGAGGGCCGCGGCGGTTACGGCGGTCGCGAAGAATACGGCGATGAACCCCGACCGGACGACGGTGAGGTTGATCTCCTGCATGGCAGCGATGCCCTCGGCTGGCGGGCGGCGGCCGAGGGCGGTCATGATGAAGGTCGAAAATCCGAAAAATACGCCGGCGATCAAGGCGGCACCGAGCGTGGACACCCACGTCAGGCCGAGCAGCAGAGAGTCCATGGTATATCTCCCAGGTTCCGAGCACGGGCTCGCGGTTGCCGCGCGTGCGATCAGGATCGCCCTGGTTCTGCGCGAGGATGGCGAATATATAGCCGTCGGAGCACGGGGCGAGCGGCTTGCGCAACGCCCGCCATGAGGTTGCGATGACAAAAATATCCATTCTCAAGGAGGTTACGCCAGACGGCGGCCGCTATCTCGCAACCGTCGAGGACCGGGACGGGGAGGCGGAGCTGACCTTCGCACGCCGTGCGCCCGATCTCATCAGCGCCGATCATACCGGCGCGCCGGATGCGCTGCGCGGCACCGGCGCGGCACTCGCGCTGGTCCAACACATGGTCGAGGATGCGCGCCGGAGCGGGTTCAAGATCCTTGCGGTCTGTCCTTATGTGGTGGTTCAGCTCAAGAGGCATCCCGAATGGGGGGATGTGATGATGGCGGATGCGTAGCCGGGCCCGGTAAGGCGTCCGCTTTCCGCGCGCTGCGGGGGTGCCTTACCGGATAGGGGTCATGGTCGTCACTCCGCCGCGGGGACATACAGTTTGCCGCCCTGCTCCAGGAACTCCTGCGACTTGGCTTCCATGCCGGCCAGCGCCTCGGCATCCTTGCGTAGGTCCTGCGAGATCTTCATCGAGCAGAACTTGGGGCCGCACATGGAGCAGAAGTGCGCCACCTTGTGCACGTCCTTGGGCAGCGTCTCGTCGTGGAAGGCGCGCGCCGTATCGGGGTCCAGCGAGAGATTGAACTGGTCCTCCCAGCGGAAGTCGAAGCGGGCGCGCGAGAGCGCGTCGTCGCGGATCTTGGCGGCCGGATGGCCCTTGGCGAGATCGGCGGCGTGGGCGGCGATGCGATAGGTGATGACGCCGGTCTTGACGTCGTCACGGTTCGGTAGCCCCAGGTGCTCCTTGGGCGTCACGTAGCAGAGCATGGCCGTGCCGTACCAGCCGATCATGGCCGCGCCGATCCCACTCGTGATGTGGTCGTAGCCCGGCGCGATGTCGGTCGTGAGCGGCCCCAGCGTATAGAACGGCGCCTCTCCGCATTCGCGGAGCTGCTTTTCCATGTTCTCCTTGATCTTGTGCATCGGGACGTGGCCTGGCCCCTCGATCATGACCTGGCAGCCCTTATCCCAGGCGATGCGCGTCAGCTCGCCCAAGGTTTCAAGCTCGGCGAACTGGGCGCGGTCGTTGGCGTCGGCAATGGAGCCCGGGCGCAAGCCGTCGCCGAGCGAGAACGAGACGTCGTAGCGCCGCGCGATCTCGCAGATCTCGTCGAAGCGCTCGTAGAGGAAGCTCTCCTTGTGATGGGCGAGGCACCAGCGGGCCATGATCGATCCGCCGCGCGAGACGATTCCGGTGACGCGGCTGGCCGTCAGCGGCACGTAGCCGAGGCGCACGCCGGCGTGGATCGTGAAGTAGTCGACGCCCTGCTCGGCCTGCTCGATCAGCGTGTCCTTGAACACCTCCCAGTCGAGCTTGACGGGATCGCCGTCGACCTTCTCCAGCGCCTGGTAGATCGGCACGGTGCCGATGGGGACGGGGGCGTTGCGCAGGATCCAGGAGCGGATGTTGTGGATGTTGCGGCCGGTCGACAGGTCCATGACCGTATCGGCGCCCCAGCGGATGGCCCACACCATCTTCTCGACCTCCTCGGCGGCGCCGGAGGTGACGGCCGAGTTGCCGATGTTGGCGTTGACCTTCACCAGGAAGTTGCGGCCGATGATCATCGGCTCGATCTCGGTGTGATTGATGTTGGCCGGGATGATGGCGCGGCCGCGCGCGATCTCGCTCATGACGAACTGGGGCGTGACGTGCTCGGGGATCGCGGCGCCGAAGCTGTCACCGTCGGCAAGGCGTGCGCGGGCATCCTCGCGTGCCGCCTCGCGCGCGAGGTTCTCGCGGTGGGCGACGTAGATCATTTCCTCGGTGACGATGCCGGCGCGGGCGAACTCGAGCTGGGTCACGAGCTGGCCGGGCTTTCCGGCGCGCAGCGTGCGCGCGGCCGGGCATTGCGGCACGAGGCGGTCGGCGCCGATGTTACCGTTGTCCTCCGGTTTCAGGGCCCGGCCGGCGATCGGCTCGAACCCGCGACGGGCGATCCATGCCTCGCGCACCTGCGGCAGCCCGGCCGCGAGATCGATTCCGGTATTGGATTCGGTGTAGGGGCCTGACGGATCGTAGACGCGGACCGGGGGCTCCTTCGGATCGGAGAGCACGATCTCGCGCAACGGAACGCGAATGTCGGCGCGTCCCGGCACGCTTGCGTATGTCTTATGGGACCCCGCGATCGGCCCGGTGGTCACCGTATCCGGGGCCTTTTGCAGATTTCTCGTGCTCGTGGGCGCGTTCATTGGATCCTCCGATCATGGTCTTGCCAGAGAGATCCGGATGAGCGGGGGCGGACGTCGCGCGCGACGCTTCTAGGTTCCGTCCCTTCGCCGGCATGATCCGGATCAGGTTCGTAGGGTTCGGCGTTCGCCATCTCAGCCCCGCGCTCACGCGGGACACCCCTCGGAATGGCTCAACTTAGCGCAAGATGCGGCGCAGCGTGAGTCTCAAGTGCAGGTTGGAGCGCGGATTACGGCGTCTCGTCGCCGGAGGGCAGGTCGGGTGGCCGGGGAACCGACGGATCGCCCTCCGTCCAATCCCGGCGCAGCGCGGCGCTGACGAGCAGCATCAGCGAGATCGGGGTCGTGATGGTGACGAAGATGGCGATCAGGATCTCGTGCAGCACGGGCCGCGATTCCACGGCCGAGAAATAGAGCATCGAGGCGAGCAGCACGCAGCCGATGCCGAGCGTCGTGCCGAGGGTCGGCGCATGGACGCGCGCGTAGAAGGTCTTCAGCCGCAGGAGCCCTATGACGCCGATCAGCGTGAGGCCGGCACCCAGCAGCACGAGCACCGAGGTCAGAATGGCAACCCAGGCCGGGAGATCGGAGGGGATGGTCACTCGATCGGCTCCCCGCGCATGAGGAATTTCGACAACGCGGCCGTGGCGACGAATCCCATGAGCGCGATCACGAGCGCTGCCTCGAAGTACACGTCGTCGCCGGTCTCGATGCCGAAGGTCAAGATGAGGGTCATGCCGGCGACATAGAAGGCGTCGAGAGCAAGCACGCGGTCCTGCGCACGTGGCCCTCTCAGCATACGGAAGGCCGCGCAGGCCATGGCGAGCACGAGTGCCAGCTCGGCCACGGCAACAGACCATTCGAGGATCGCGTGCGCGCTCATTCGAAGATCTCCATCAACAGGCGTTCATAGCGAGTCTTGATGAGGTCGATCCATGTCTGCTCGTCGACGAGATCGAGCACGTGAAGCAGCAGGACGCCCTTGCGGCTGTCGAAGTTGACCCAGACGGTGCCCGGCGTGGAGGTCAGCATGCAGGCGAGGATGGCGAGCGCATATTCGTTGCGCAGGTCGAGATTGACGCTGAGGAAGCCGGATTGCGCCGTGCGGCTCGGGGACAGGATGATCCGCGTCACGGCGATGTTCGAGCGGATGATGTCGAACAGCACGATGAACGCCAGCCGCAGCATGGCGAGCGGACGATGGACACGGCCGGTCGGGATCTGCAGCGTCGAGATCGCAAGGCTGCCGGCGATGCCGACGATGCAGCCAAGCAGCACGTGTCCCGGCGACAGCGATTGGTTGAGCAGCAGCCACATGCCGAGCAGGAATGCGGAGAGGAACGGATAGGGGAAAAACCGCGTCATGGGGCGGGCTCCGGCGATTGAGCCTGGCCGGCGCGCGGCGCGGAGATGACGCTCTGCAGGTAGTCCTGCGGTGCGTGCACGCTTTCGGCGGTGGCCTGCATGAAGCGCGCGACGGGACCCGCTTCCACCGTCAAGGCCGCGCAGAGGACCAGCAGGCCGACGACGGGGACCACCTCGAGAAAGCGGACCGTCGGAACCTCGCTCTCGAGCGGCACCCAGAAGACGCGAATGCCGGTGCGCATCATGGCGATGGTGGCGGCGAGCCCCGACAGCAGGAGCACGGCGAGCAGCGTCCAGGTGACGGCGGAGGCGGGCGCGCCGGATGCGGCTTCCGTTGCCGGGAACAGCGCATAGAGCATCAGGAACTTGCCGATGAAGCCGGAGAGCGGCGGCAGACCCGCCAGCAGAAGCGCACAGGCCGCAAAGCCGATCCCGAGGATGGCCAGCGTGGCGGGGATCGCGATGCCGATCGGATCGGCCGCGTTCGGATTTTCGTCGTCGTCGTCGCCGATCGAATCGGCCGTAACCGCGATGATGTCCGCGCCGGGCATGCGGCTGCGCTCGATCAGCTCGATCAGCAGGAAGAACGCGCTGACGGCCAACGTCGAGCTCACCAGATAGAACAGGGCGCCCCCCGTCACGCCGGCACTGCCGACGGCGATGGCGGCGAGCAGGGTCCCGGACGACATGAGCACGGTGTATGAGGCCAGCCGCGGCAGGTCCTGTGCAGCGAGAAGGCCGATCGAGGCAAACGCGATCGTGGCGATGCCGCCGGCAAGCAGCCAACCACTGCCGAAGTACGCCGATGCCCCGGCATCTGCGCCGAAAACCATGGGCCAGAGGCGCAAGACGACATAGATGCCGACCTTGGTCATGATCGAGAACATGGCGGCCACGGGCGGCGTGATGACGGAGTAGGCGTTGGGAAGCCAGAAGCACAGCGGCCACATGCCGGCCTTGACCAGGAAGGCGATGCCAAGGATCGCGGCACCCGCCTCGAGCAAGGTGCGCTCGTTCTGCGGCAATAGGGGAACGCGGGCGGCGAGGTCGGCCATGTTCAGCGTGCCGGTCGCGGCATAGAGGAGGCTGACGCCAATGAGGAACAGTGACGAGGCCGCCAGATTGACGGCGATGTAGTGCAGGGCTGCCTTGACGCGGGGTTCTCCCGAGCCGTGCAGCACCAATCCATATGAGGCGGCGAGCATCACCTCGAAGAACACGAACAGGTTGAAGAGATCGCCGGTCAGGAAGACGCCGTTGAGGCCCATCAGCAGGAACTGCACCAGCGCATGAAAATACGATCCCGCGCTGTGCCAGCGCGCGATGGAGAACAAAAGTCCGGCCAGGATCACGATGCCGGTCAGGGTCAGCATGAGGGCGGACAGCCGGTCCACGACGAGCACGATGCCGAAGGGGGCGGGCCAGTTGCCGAGCAGGTAGACGCTGGTCGCCGCGGGGCTTCCGGGCGGCGCAGCGTCGGCGGCTGCGAGCAGCGATACCGCGATCGCGATCGTGCACAGGGTGGAGACGACGGAGAGGGCCGCTTTCAGGGTGCGACGGCGCTCGTCGAGCTGCACCATGAAGGCCGCCGTGGCGAGCGGTAGGAGGATCGGCGCGATGGCGAGATGGTCGAGGCTCACTGACCGGCCCCCCGTCCGTCGACATGGTCATTGCGCGTCAGACCGCGCGCGGCCAGCAGGACGACCAGCAGCAGAGCGGTCATGGCGAAGGTGATGACGATCGCCGTCAGCACCAGCGCCTGCGGCACGGGATCGGTGTAGTTGGCGAGCGTTTCCGGAACGCCGGGCTGCAGGATGGGAGGCGCCTCGGTGCGCACGCGGCCCATCGAGAAGATGAACAGGTTGACCGCATAGGACAGCAGCGACAGTCCGATCAGGACCTGATAGGTGCGCGAGCGCAGAAGCAGCCAGACGCCGGAACTGGTCAGCGCGCCGATGCTGAGAGCAAGGATGATCTCCATCAAGCGGCTCCTTCCGTTGCGCCGACGGCAGGCTTCGGCTTGCGATGCGTGCGGATCGACTGATGGGCGAGCGCGATCAGCACCAGCACCGTGGCACCGAGTACGATGGCCAATACGCCGAGGTCGAACAGGATCACCGTCGAGAGATGCACCTCCCCGATCAGCGGCAGGTGCAAGTCGATCATTCGCGAGGTCAGGAACGGGACGTCCATCAGCCAGGCGCCGGCGCCGGCGGTCAGCGCGCACAGGAAGCCGGCTCCCATCCAGCGCAGGGGGAAGACGCGAATGCGGTCCTCCACCCAAACCGCGCCGGCCGCCATGTACTGGAGGATGATGGCGATGGCCAGTGTGAGGCCGGCGACGAAGCCGCCGCCCGGATCATTGTGACCGCGAAGGAACAGATAGATGCCGAAGGTTCCGATGACAGGGAAGAGCAGGCGCATGATGACCGACGGGATCAACAGATAGTCGGCGATGGTCTCGCCGGGCTTCCGGTCCGGATGGTCGATATCGAACGTCTCCTGCTCGCGCTTCTGGTCGGGCATGGGGATGCTTTCCGGCGCCGGGCGGAACCGGCGCAGGAGCGCGAACACCGAGAGCGCGACGATGCAGAGCACCGTGATCTCGCCCAGCGTGTCGAAACCGCGGAAGTCGACCAGAATGACGTTGACGACGTTGCGGCCGCCGCCCTCCGGGTAGGCGCGCTCCAGGAAGTATTGCGCGATGCCGCCGGCGGGCTCCGGCCGCGTCATGACGACAAAGGCGATCAGCGCTAGTCCCGCGCCTGCGACGAGTGCGATCGAGAGGTCGACATAGCGCCGCATCAGCGTCGATGAGTCCATCTTGAGGACGCCCTCGCCCTCGCGTTTCGGCAGCCAGCGCAGTCCGAGCAGGATGAGCACCGTGGTCACGACCTCGACCAGGAGCTGCGTCAGCGCGAGGTCCGGAGCGGACAGGTAGATGAACGTGATGCACGTCGCGAGTCCCGCGCCGCTCATCAGGATCAAGGCCGCAAGGCGGTGGAACTTGGCCTGCTGGGCGGTGGCGAGCGCGCAGACGATGCCGATGCTCCACACCAGCGCGAAGGCGAAATCGATCGGCGTGAGATTGAGGCTGTCCGGAATCAGCGTGCGTCCTGCCAGGGGCAGGAACGCGGCGATGAGCGACACGCAGACGAGCACGCGCAGTTGCGGCTGAAGGCGGCGCGTGCCGATGAAGCCCATGAGCCTCCGTGCTGCCGCGCTCACCGCGTCACCGATCGTCATGTCGCTCTTGCCGCGGCGCCAGAGGCGGATGTCATCGAGGTTATAGGTGCGCAGCAGTGCGTAAACGCCGATGCCGCCGGCCAGGGCCACGACGCTCATGACGAACGGCAGGGTGAACCCGTGCCAGACGGCAAGGCTGAACCGGGGCGCGTCGGCGCCGAGGACGGATGCCACCGCGACATCGAGGAACGGCCTGATGGTCACGTTCGGCAATATGCCGACGACGAGGCATGTGACGACCAGCAACTCGATGGGGAAGCGCATCCAGTGCGGAGGCTCCTTCGGCTCGCGCGGCAAGTTCGTCGGCGGCGGCCCGAAGAAAACGTCCCGGATGAAGCGCAGCGAGTAGGCCACGGAGAACATGGCCGCGAGGGTGACGATGTAGGGCAACAGGTCGTCGATCAGGGATTCGCGGCTGGCCTGCATGGTCTCCGGGGGCGCGGCCTGGGGCTGACCGCGCCAGGGCGCCCTTGGCAAAGCGGGTCTGGCCGCCTTTGCGAGGACGGCTTCGGTCTTCGCTGCATTGGCGCGCGCGGCCCGCTCCTTTGCGGTCCTGACTTCCTCGGCCTTCGCCTTTTCGATTGCGGTCGCCTCGGCGATCATCTCGCGCAGCAGGCGCTCGGTGT